>JAJDCV010000078.1 GCA_029260675.1 Phycisphaeraceae bacterium | reverse complement strand
GCACAGCGCGCAGACAAGTTCCCCTCCCCAATTCGATCTCATGTGAGACACTCTCCCATCGGGGCACACCCGCAATCCAATTATGGCACACCGATCACGTGAGGTCGGGTCGGATCAGGCGTAATTGTACCGCGCCCCGTAAGAACATAGAGACTTTGTATGGATAACACGGGCGGTGGATGCCGCCGAACATGGCTGTCTATCTACCCACGTTGCCCCGTTGACGGATCAGGACATCGACCTGCTGCGCCGCAACAGGGTTGCCCCCAGGAGACCCAACACACCCAGCGTGCCGGGCTCGGGGATGTTGGCGGTTGCGTTGGGAGGCGTACCCGCGTTCCAGTTGCCCAGGACGGTGTTGAGGTCGACCAGACCGACAAAGTTGTCATTGTTCGTGTCGGCCAAGGGATCGGCGGGTGGAACATTCAGGTTCCAGTTGCCCAGGACGAGGTTCAGGTCGTTGATGCCCACAAAGCCGTCGCCGTCGAGGTCGCCGGGGATCGCGGGGGTAAGGATACCCAGGCCGAAGATGCCGTTGTGATCGAGGATGGCCCAGGCGTGGTTGTTGGTGAGGTCGATGCCGAATGCGCTTAAGTCGCCGGCGTCGAGTGAGCCGCCGCCGGGGCCGGCGAGGTAATCTTCATAAGAAAGCAGGAACATAGCACTGCCGGCGCCGCTATCGCCGTTAAGATTGATCGCGGGATTGTAATCAGAACTGGTTGTGTTGAACTCCACCACGGTAAGGTCCAACGCGGGAAGCTCGGGGGGGAGTGAAACGGCGTCGAAGGTAAACTCAATGACGAAGAGGTCGGGGCCGACGCTAGAGGATAAATCGACGGGGTCGCCGACCAGCGAAGCGGAAGCGGGGTCGGGGTCGATGACAAAGACAAAGTCGAAGGTCTGTGCGGATGAGGAGGTGCCGTCTTTGATGGTCACGGCGGTGTTGGCGTCGTTGACGCCTATCTTGTTGGGTCCGAGGTTTTCACCGGCAGCGACAATAAGCGAGTCGGCTGGGGTATCCGGGAGGTCGAAGTTCAGCGTCCACTGCTGGTCAGGGACGGGTTCGGCGAAGCCCAGGAATGACTCAAAGTCGACCTGTGCGTTGACGATGTAGTGGGTCATCGTGACCGAGGTCGAGAGCGTGCCTGCGTGGGTGCCGGAGAGCTGACCGAATCGGTTGAAGCCCGGCGTGGCGCTGGCCGAGCCGCCGGGCAGGACACGGACGTCGTCGAAGTCGGAGACGAGCGTGAACGGGCCGGTGGTCGTGGTGGTGCCGGGGTCAAACTTCACCGAGGCGCGGAACGGCCCGGCGGCGTTAGAGAGCGTGGCGTTCTGCCCGGTCGAGACGTCGACGGTGCCGGCGGTGCCCGTCAGCAGCGGGGCGTCGAGCAGGTCGATCGAGAGACTCGAGGTGTTGTCCGGGTCCAGCGGGTCGCCGTCATTGATCGTCACGACTTGGCTGGTGTAGTCGCCAGCGGGCAGGGAGCGATCAACGGTGGCGATGTCCGGGGTAAAGATGCTTTCGCCGTTGAGGATCGTGTCGCCGCTGACGATAGTGCCTGCCGAAAGGCCTCCGCCAGCCTGGAGTTGTACGGAATAGGTTGTGTTGCTGCCACTGGCATTGGTGACTTCCAGGCCGATGCCTGCGGTACCCGTGCCGCGTAGGGCCGATGTGCCGGTGGAGCTGCCGGTGACGTCAAACTGGCCCTGATTCACCGAGGGGAAGACCTCGCCGCCGGGGCCGGGGGCGCCGGCGCCGTCTGTGGCGAGGTTGTCGATGGCGAACTCGCTGTTGTTGCCGCCGAAGGAGATATCCTCGACGAAGATGTCGATATAGGCGATGTCGATGAATGCTCCGCCGTCGACGTTGAAGTCGTCGTCGGTAAACATACTGGCGTCCAGGGAGACGTGGTCTTCGTAGCCGATACCACCGCCAAAACCGGTGAAGGTGTCGTTGAGCGTCCAGCCCCCGAAGCTGCCGCGGCCATCGGAGTCAACGACTTGAAAGGAGAAGAAGTCGGACACGGCGGGGACGCCTGCTTCGGACCAGGCGAAGTCGAAGTCGAGTGTCTGGATACCAGTGCCATTAATATTGGAGAAGTCGATACTGACCAGGTTGCCGCCGCCAAAGTCTAAGGGGTTGCCCCACATGGCGTCGCCGGAGATGCGGGAGCCGTTGCCGACGACCTGGTACTGGTTGTCGAAGAAGAGGTTGTTGCCGGTGTCGTTGAAGATGTCTACGCCGCCGGGTGTGAAGAAGGAACCGCTGTCCAACAAGCCCGTCGGGGAGGCGGGCCAACTGACCCCGTCGGGGCCGGAGGAGAAGGTGTAGAAGACGGACTGCGCGCTAGCTGTAGTGGCGAAGCCAGCCGCGAACAAGAGCATCAGGAAGGTGCGTGTGAAGGTGTGGCGTGCCATATCAATAATTCCTCTCCATGCGCCGAGGCATGGTGGTCGTGGAAACGGGGGGCGGGGTACGCCTTATTCAACTTACACTGGATATGGCCCACCCCCATCACCCGTCGATGGGTGATAGATCAATAGACAAAATTACCACTTAAATGCAGTAAAAGCAATGACTTTAGGTTCCTATTACCAAAATTCTCGCCGGGTTAAGAGGTTGCAAACCCCCGTTAAATCCGGTGGGTCAGGCATGGCAAGGAGGGCGGGGTAACTTCGGCCAAGGCATCTTACCCAGCTTGCCAGAAATGGGTTTGGGGTTGCGGTTCTAAGGCGGGGTTATTGCGGTGGTCCGGGTGGGGCGCCCTCTATGATGCGGCGACTCGTTGATGACTGGCGCGACAAGTCGCGGCGCTTCGTGATGAATTGACAGGCGATGCCCGGGAGATGCTGGGGATTCAATTCCGAAGCGCAACACCGGCGGAAATACGGGACCGGGGGACCGGCAATGACATCGCCGGCTTTATTTGGGAAGGTTATTTTTTGGGTTCCTGGGTTTTGATGACGACGTCATCGACCAGGCCGTAGTCCTTGGCTTCCTGGGCGCTGAAAAACTTGTCGCGTTCGGAGTCTTCCTCGACCTGCTTGACATCCTGGCCGGTGTGCCTGGCGAGGATCTCGTTGAGCTGCTGCTTGGTCTTGAGGATCTCCTCGGCCTGGATGGCGACATCCGTGGTCTGGCCGTACACCCCGCCGTAGGGCTGGTGGATCATGACCTTGGCGTGCGGGAGGCAGAAGCGTTTGCCTTTTTGTCCCGCCGCGAGGACCAGTGCCCCGCCGCTCATGGCCTTGCCGATGCAAACGGTCGAGACCTCGGAGCTGATGTGGTTCATGGTGTCGTAGATAGCGAGTGTGTCATCGACGGCCCCGCCGGGGGAGTTGACGTAGAGGCTGATATCGACGTCGCGCTTGGTGTTTTCCAGGTGCAGCAAGCGCATGATCACACCGGTGGCGGAGGCGTGGTTGATCTCACCGACCAGGAAGATGACCCGGTTTTCCAGGAGCATCTCGTCGATGGTCATCTCGCGGTAGCGTTGCATGGGCGAGGCCGCGAGTTGGGGGTTTGAGTAGTGCCCGGGCTGGGTCATGGTGGCCATCGCGGCTCGCAGGCCCGGGGCCTGGGTCTTGTTAGAAGTATTGGGCAGGTCGTAAGCGCTCATCCGTGAATCTCGCTTTCAGCGTGGGAACGGGTTAGTTGGATGGCACATGATAGCGGGTTGGCGTATCGGGTGTCGGAAAGGGTATGCCCGCAGACGGCCGGTTGCAGATCAAGATCATAGACAAAAAAACGGACGCCCTGGTTGAAAGGCGTCCGTCGAGCAAGGGTCTGGTTGAATAACCAGAGAGTTTCCTGGGATCGGGTCAAGTGGTCGGGGGGGCTGGGCGTGGCCCGTTAGCCGTTGTTCGAATCGCCGTCGTGCCCGGAGGTGTCTTCCTCAAGCATCTTGCGTAGGTAGCGGTTTTCCCGCCGGGTGGCTTCCAGATCGAAGACCAGGTATTTGATCGACAGACGCAGGTAATCCAGAGACTCCTGGAGGTCACCGACGGTTTTCTTGAGCTTCTGGTGGCGGGCCTTGGTCTGCTCAGCCATCTTTTCCAGCTTCTCGCGCTCGGTCTTGGGCAGGGTCGAGATCTCGCCCATCAGCTCGGTCAGTTTGGCTTGGAATACTTTTTCGTCCATGGTTAATAACTCCTTTTCCCGTCACGAGCCCGCCATTGGGTGCGACGATGAAGGGGTTACAAGGGGCTTGCCAAGTGTATGCCAGAGGCAACCCTAAGCCCATGCCGCCCTTAATCATTTTATTTTCAATGGTTTAACGCGGCTTCAACACCGTCTGGCCGCCGTGACGGATGCAATGCTTGAGCGTAGATGGGGCCCCAGGACAACACCGGGGACTGCCCGTGGTGGATATGAACCCCGCTAAATGTTGTGAGCACAGCGCTTAGAGGCCATGCGGTCGCATCCTATCCCCAAAGCAGGAGAGGATTACTGAATGATCACCTCGCCGGTCCCTGCGGTGATCTTGCCCAGGACACACGCCGTCTCGCCGAGCTTGCGGAGCTTTTCCAACACGGCATCGGCGAAGTGCGGGCGGACGATCAGGGTGTAACCCACGCCCATATTGAAGACCTTGAGCATCTCTTCGTCTGCGATCTGGCCGTGCTTCTGGAGAAACTTGAACAAAGGCGGGACGGCCCAGGCTTTCTTGTTGATCTTCGCGTTGACGCCGCTGTGCAGGGCACGGTTGACGTTGCCGGGCAGGCCCCCGCCGGTGATGTGCGCCATCCCTCCGATCGGTTTCTTGACCTTGTACGAACGCAGCAGGCTGACGATCTGGCGGGAGTAGATCCGTGTCGGTTCGAGCAGGGCCAGGCCAAGCGGTCGGGGATCCGGGCGGTCGTCTTCGAGTTCGGGGTAGACCTTGTCCAGGTCGAGTTTGGCTTGTTTGATGACAGCGCGGACCAGGGAGTAGCCGTTGGAGTGGATGCCGCTGGAGGCCAGGCCCAGGATCACGTCACCCTTCTCGACACGTTGGCTGTCGACGACGCGGCTGAGTTCACAGACGCCGACCGCGAAGCCGGCCAGGTCGTAATCGCCTTTTTTGTAGACATCGGGCATCTCCGCGGTCTCGCCGCCTATCAGGGCGCAGCCTGCCAGCTGGCAACCGTCGGCGACGCCCTTGACGATCTGCTCCATGTGCTCGGGGACGACTTTGTGTACGCCGACGTAGTCCAGGAAGAAGAGGGGCTCGGCCCCCTGGACGATCATGTCGTTGACGTTCATGGCGACGCAGTCCTGGCCGATGGTGTCGTGGACACCCATCTGGACAGCGAGCATGACCTTGGTGCCCACGCCATCCGTGCAGGCGACCAGGACCGGGTCTTTGTAATTTTGCTTGAAAAGGCGCTCGTTGTAATCCAGGCGGAAGCAGCCGGCGAAGGCGCCGTGCTTGCCCAGGACCCTGGGGTTGTAGGTCCGCTTGAGGTGGCTCTTGATCAGGTCCACGGTGCGGTCGCCGGCCTCGATGTCGACCCCCGACCGGGCGTAGGTCATCCCGCCACCCGCGGTGTTGCCCCCGGAGTTGCCCCCGGTGTTACTCCCGGAACTGCCCTTGGAATTACCGCCGGATTTGCCTTGGGATGGCCCCTGGGACCTGCCGGCAGATGTGCGGGGGCGGGGGCTGAGATTGCCGGTTTTTTTGGCCATAAGCCGGTAGTGTACGCTCCATAGGGGTGGCGTAAACCCCGCCAAGTCGGGAATCTTGGGGCCTGCACTGGACCCGGGTCGATTTACGCCGTATGGTTCCTTCGGGCGGTCGAGAAACAACGCGTGTTTTGCGGGTGAAACAGTCTGCCCGGGCCTATTCACGGCCCGGTGCCAACCAGCCGATCGGTGTGACATGTCCGACGAGTTACAGCAAACATTCTGCGAGCACGGGCTGCGCTGCACCCGGCAGCGGCGGGCGATCTACAACGCGCTGTCCAAGAGCTGCTGCCACCCCACGGCGGACGAGTTGTTCCAGATGGTCAAGAAGCTGGACGACGGGATGAGCCTGGCAACGGTCTACAACACGCTCGAAGCGTTCTGCTGTGCCGGGCTTGCCTACAAGATCGCCGGCTGCGGGGGCAACGGATCAACCCGTTACGACACCGGGGGCGACGACCACCTGCACCTGCGCTGCCGCAAGACCGGGCACATCGTCGACGCGCCCCACGACCTGGGCGAACGGATCCTCGAACACATCCCCCAGGAATTGATCAACGAGTTGCAGGACCGTATCGGGTTCACCGTCAACAAGGTCCAGCTCGACCTGGTCGGTGAATTCAAGAAAAGCCCCTGCGGGTCGTAAACCAAACCCACACAAGCGCAGCAGCCGAAGCCACGTCCGACGAACGTGCGTTTTTATATTTTGTAGATGTGCAACGATTCCACGCGAAGTGATCTACAGATGCATCCGCCGTGTGTAGACCAGCCATTCGATGAGCATCACCGCCAGCGCACCCCAGATGAACCAGCGCCAGACCTCGCGGCGGATGCTGGAGGTTTCCGCGGTGGTGCCGCCGGCCACGGTGCTGACGTTCAAAACATCGGTGGTTCGGATGTCGCTCTCGTCGGGGGCCAGGAGGTTGACGCCCAGTCGGTCAAACGGTGGCTGCACCTCTTCGCCCGCACGGTACAGGCCCACACGGGTGAACGGGGGCAGGATCGAAGCGCCAGGTGTACGGCGCACGGTTAAATCAGTCGGGCCGGTGTAGGTCATTGCGTCGCAGGCGCCGGTCGGGATCGACGCGATTTCTCCCGTGCGGTACGCGATGCCAGCGTCGTCGGCCAACCCACCTAAGCCCAGGGTCTGTACCGTGTTTCCCAGGAACACCGGGAAGCTGATCTTGATCGGCCAGTTACTTTTAAGGACGTCGAAGGATGCAACCACATGGCGCACGCCGTCCTGCACGATCTCTGCCATGATCGGGCCGGTCTGCCCGGTCGCCAGCACCGTCGCCTGGGGTGACACGACAAGCCGGCCGGGCTCCGACAGGATCACATCATCCAGCACGACGTAACGCAGCAGCGGGTGATCGCGCTCCCAGGTCAACACCCGTTGAGATACCGGTTCATCTTCGCGCGAGGGGACGCGTTGGATCCCCTCGATCGGGGGGGCCGAGGCGAAATAGAGGCTGTCGACTTTCGGCGTGGCCTTGGGGTTGTAGCCGTCGAAGACGATCACGTCGAAGCCCTCGCCTGCAAGCCCGGACGCCCCGGCCGCGTCCCAGCCGCCGCGCTTAAGTGAGTCGGGGTCCTGGTTCTCGAACTTCTCGGGGGTCATGAACGCGAGCTGGCGGACGCCGACGCTCTGGATGCCCTTGACGAGAAAGTCGTTGCCCTGTGAGACCAGCAGCACGCGTAGCCGGCGGGCCGGGGCGAGCGTCAGGCGTACCGTGTCGTCGCTGGATAGCTGGTCGTCGTAGTCGTGCGACAACTCCACCAGCGCTGAGCCCGGCAAGACAAAATCGAACTGCACCGAGGTTTCATTCCCGGGGTTGTTGGATAGCGTGTCCTTATCCGATCGCGGCGGCGCGGCGGTCAACTTGATCGGCTGGACGCGCGTGACCTGTCCGTCGAGCGTCAGGGTCAGGTTGGTGCTGACCGGCTGGGTGCCGAAGTAGGCGACCCGCGCGAAGACCTGCACGATCTCGGGCTTCTCGAAGTCTCGGCGGGCACTGAACGAGATGATCCCAAGGTTGTCGGGGTCCGCTGCGCCGGCCATTCCGCCGGGACCGCCGCCGATCGGGATGTAACGCAATTCCGCGCCGGCCAACGACATCGGCTGGCCCCCGCCAAGCACCCGGCCGTCGCTGATGATGTACACCACCAATCTATCAGCATCATCAGCGGAATCGCTGACCGCGAACGGCTCGATCAGGTTCAACGCCGGCTCGAGTCGGCTTACCTGGTCGGTCGGTTCGATCCTGCGGACCGCGTCCCGAAGACGGGTCGGGTCGTTGGTGAAGCTCTGACTCACCCGCGCGTTCTGCGCGAAACTCACCACCATCGCCCCACCCGCCGCGGCACCCTCGGATGAGCCCCCGCCGGCCGAGTCGCCGCCTGCGTCGAGGTTGTCGATCAGTTCCAGCGCCGCCTTCTTCGCCTCATCCAGCCTGGTCGGTGAGACGTCGGTCGCGTTCATCGAACCGGAGTGGTCGATCACAATCACCACCCGCTGGCCGGGGCTGGCGATCGTCTCCAGGGTCGGGCGGGCCATCGCGAAGAGCAACGCACCTAAGATCAACAACTGCAACAGCAGCAGCAGGCTCTTGCGCAGCCGTTGGAACGGCGAGTTCACCTGCATGTCCTGTATCGCCTTCTTCCACAACAGCGTCGAAGAGATCGTCACCTGTCGCCGCCGCAGCTTCAGGAAATACAGCGACACCAATAGCGGGATGGCGATCCCGGCGGCGATCAGAGCGGTGATAGGTGAAAGGAAGCCCATGGATTAGATTTCGGATAGCGGATAGTGGATAGCGGATGGGGGATGGGGCAAAGAGATCGTTGCAGTCAGCGTGGCCCGATCCATCCGCCACCCGCTATCCGCCATCCGCCATTTGTTTGTTTTGATCATCCCAACAATCCCCGTTGCCTCAGGTATTTCAACACCAACGTCTCAAACGGTACGTCGGTTTCGCTGATCATGTAGGCGACGCCACGCTTGAGGCACTGTTCGCGGACGTGGTGGCAGTAGGCCTGGAGGTTGGCTTTGTATCGGCGGAGCAGCGCGGGGCTGACGGAGACCTCGGCGATGTCG
>JAJDCV010000077.1 GCA_029260675.1 Phycisphaeraceae bacterium | reverse complement strand
TGTCGCAAGAACGTCCACTTCCCAAGGTTCACGTCTGCTGCTCGAAATTTGCGAACAAACAGCCAACTAGAGATGAATGGATGGACGAATACAAGGTAAACAGCAATGAATGGCAACGTAATCGTCATTGCAGACGGCCATGTCCAGGGTGCCAGTATCGCCGCGTAATAGGCTATAAATACGAAAATTACAAACAAGAGCAAAGACAACACTAGGATTGGCGCCCTGTTCTGTGATTTTCTATACAGCAGCGTTGCGAAGCCATAGTCTCTAATACGCAACAACCCGCAAGCCTTGATATCATCATCAAACGGCCAGATCACTTCCCGGGCTTCAGGAGAGGATTTATTCACGTTCCGTTGATTGTAGCATCCGGGGGTCTGGTAACGACTGGACCCAACCGCTTGGCTAATCAGCGATCCGAGACTAAACTGCTCCGCTCGCTGGATGCTGTGTGCTCCAGTTCTCCGCGGCCAATACGAGCATCCCGCCCCATGGAAGCAGGCATTGTCGGTCTCCCAAACGTCGGTAAATCCACGCTGTTTAACGCGCTGACGGCGGCGGGGATACCCAGTGAGAACTACCCGTTCTGCACGATCGAGCCGAACGTCGGGGTCGTGCCCGTGCCGGACGGTCGGCTTGAGATCATCCACAGCCACATCGAAACACAGAAGGTGATCCCGGCGATCCTTCGGCTGGTCGATATTGCGGGGCTGGTGAAGGGTGCGTCCAAGGGGGAGGGGCTGGGCAACAAGTTCCTCACACACATCAAGAATGTTGATGCGGTGCTGCACGTGGTGCGTTGCTTTGAAGATGATGACATCGTACACGTCGACGGCAAGGTCGACCCGATCCGAGATATCGAGACGATCGACACCGAGTTGATGCTCTCGGACCTGGCGACGGTCGAGTCGTCAATGGACAAGGCGGTCCGCACCGCACGCACGGGCGACAAGGACGCCAAGGCGCGGGTCGCGTTGCTGGAAGCCTGCAACGCCAGGCTCAGCGAGGGCAAGCCGATCCGGGGCATTGAGTTGGATGAAAGCCAGATGAAGGAGCTGAAGAGCTTTGGGTTCATCACCGCTAAGCGTGTGCTGTACGTCGCGAACGTGGATGAAGACGACCTGCACGGCGAGAGCGATCTGGTCAAACTAGTGCGTGACCGTGCCGAAGCCGAGGGCGGGGCGGTGGTGCCGGTGTGTGCGAAGCTGGAGAGCGAACTGGCGGAGCTGGACGAGGCCGACCGTGCGGAGCTATTGGAGAGCGTGGGGCTGGAGGAACCGGCTTTGAGTGCCCTGGCGCGTGCTGCGTACGGATTGCTTGGGCTACAGAGCTACTTCACGGCCGGTGAAAAAGAGGTCCGGGCCTGGACGATCCCCATCGGAGCCACCGGCCCGCAGGCGGCGGGGGTGATTCACACCGATTTTGAGCGTGGGTTCATCCGTGTGGAGGTCTACTCGGTCGATGACCTTGAGGAGCATAAGGCCGAGAAGGCGATCAAGGAGGCGGGAAAGATGCGCGTCGAGGGCAAAGAGTATGTCATGCGCGACGGGGATGTGTGCCACTTCTTGTTTAACGTGTAGCTTTGTGTGATCCACGAAGGCGCGAAGATCAACAAGAAGCAGGAACAGGGATAAACTCAGGGGGACGCTGGTCAGCCCTGTTGAATCCATCGCTACGCGGTTACGCGGGTGTGGATCTGTCGGCAGCCACAGCTCACAGCAAGTTCTTAATCCGTTTAAGTCTTCAGGGCCGACAGCGCGGCCTGGCAGACGGTCCATGCGTAGACGATCGTGAATACCGGCTGAACGACAACCATGGCAATCAGTGCCAGGCAGTTGATCAGCGGGATAAACACCAGGAAGGCGAGGATGACGATCAGGAACAAAGTCTTCAGTAGGAACTCTGAACGGGAGTAGAGGCTGTCGTCGTCGAGGTAGACAGACAGCTTCTGGAGGAAGCCCAGGAAGCAGCCCGCACCGACAAGAAATGGGACGCTTGCCACCGCCGCCAGAAATCCGGGGACCTGGCCCGTTGCGAGCAAGATGACCAACGCGGTTCCGCCGAGGTAGCAGGCGATCGATCCGATCAGCAGCCCCCGCCCCGCGTCGGGGGGTGCGGCGAGGCCAAGGAACGGCCCGATCACGAGAAGCGGCAGGCCACCCAGCGTGGCGAGCCCGCCGATCATGGCCAGGACTTCTCCCGTTGGGTTGCCGCCTTCCATCAGGTGCCCGCCGACCCCTGCGACCGTCATGCCCAGGACCAACGCCAGGTAGCCCAGGCCGTGCAATCCTAAACCGGCACCGGTGATCTTGATGCGGACGGCGCTTGAGGTGTTCTCGTGTGCCGAAGCCCACCCCGGCACGACGGAGGTCTTCCCGGACTTCTTCCCCGATTTAAGATTGGTGCCGCACTGGATACACAGGGCCGCGGTGTCGGTGACAGCGGAACCGCAGACGGGGCAGGCCTTGCCCGCCGTGGGTACCGGCACAGGCGCGTTTCCGTCAGTGGTCCCCAGCAGCGCCATCAGGTCCGGGCCGTCGTCTTCTTCGTCTGGATTTGCTCCAAGGCTGTAGGGGTCGGGCTCTTCAATCAGCGGCGCTTCGACGGCAAACTTCTCTCCACACTTGCACCGCACGCGTTTGCCTTCGAGCTCCGGTTTATACCGGAACCGACGGTCACAGTACGGGCAGGAGAACATTTGATCGTCATCGTGCATACAGAACCCCCATATCTTGAAGTGGTTGTCATTCTATCGTGGGGCTTTCCCCCGGTGCTTTCCCCCGGTGTTCCCAGGATCACGTATCGCGACTAGCGTTTGAGCAACTGCTCCCGTTGGATCATGACTTTCAGTGTGTGACAGACCAACTCGACCTGTGTCTCGTCCAGACGGTTGAAGAAGGGCAGGGCGAGTGTGCGTTCGCTGATGGATTCGCTGACGGGGTAATCGCCTTTCTTATAGCCGAAGCGTTCGCGGTAGAAGGGCTGGAGGTGGATGCAGGGGAAGTAATTGGAAGCCCCGACCTCGTGGCGTCGCATGCCGGTGATGATGCGGTCGCGTTCGGTGTGGCCGTACTGGTCTGAGAGGCGTACGACGAAGACGAACCAGGACATGTCTTCCTCGGTGCCGGGCTGGACGTTGGGGAGGATCAGGTCGTCGAAGTCCATGAGCCTTCGCATGTACATCCCGGCGACGTTGCGTCTTGCTTCCAGGAAGCTGTCGAGGCGTTCCATCTGGGCGCAGCCCAGCGCGGCGGTGATCTCTGACATGCGGTAGTTGTAGCCCATGCGTTCGTGCGCGAGCCAGGCCCCTGACTTGTTAGCGTCGCCTTTGTGTGCATCGACGGGTCGGCCCTGGTTGCGCATGGATCGGCAGAGGTCCGCCAGGCGGTCGTCGTCGGTGACGATCATGCCGCCCTCGCCCGTAGTTATCTGCTTGTTGGGGTAGAACCCGAAGACCGCGGCCCGGCCGAACGAGCCCACGGGCATCCCCATGTGGACCCCGCCAAGCGCTTCGCAGGCGTCTTCGATCAGGATGATCTCGTTGGCACCGGCGATCTGTGCGATGCGGTCCATGTGCCTGGGGTTGCCGAAGACTTCGACGGCGATGATGGCCTTGGTATTGTCAGTGATCGCGGCTTCGAGCCGGGCGGGGTCCAGGTTCAGGCTCGCCGGGTCGATGTCGACAAAGACGGGTGTGGCACCGGCCATCAGGATGCAGTTGGCGCTGGCGACGAAGCTGAACGGGGTGGTGATCACTTCGTCACCGGGCCCGATCCCCAGCGCCTGGAGCACCAGGTGCAGCCCGGCCGTGCCGGAGGACACGGCCACCCCTTGCGACCGGCCGGTGCGCTCGGCGACCATCTGCTCGAAGAGGTCCTGCCGGGGCCCAATGCTCAGTCGGCCCGAGCGCAGTACGGAAGTCACCGCCTGGATGTCCGACTCCGAGATGTCGGGTCGGCTCAAAGGGATTTCACTCATGGGGTCGTGTTTCCAAGCACCCGGTTTAGCGCCGTTTCGGCGGCCCCGGTGCGTTTAAGGTATAGCCAGGTGACCTGAATCCTCAGCGAATCTTCCAGCCGGCTTCCGCCGCGAGCCAGCAAGGCCAGGTCGTCCATCTGCTCGTCGTCCATCGCCCGGTCCGTCCGGGCGGTCAGCAGCAACGCGAGCGCCTCGGCGTCGTTGTTGTTCAGTTGGTCTTCGATCCCGTCGACCACGTCCACCGCTCCCGGCTCCCGGGTGCGGATCAGGCCCAGAAGGATCGCCTGGGTCAGCAGGTTGTCGGTGGTTGGCTCGGCAAGGATCGGACGCAGCAGCTTCACCGCGGCCCCGGGGTCGCGTTCGTAAAGGGCTTGGGTGGCCTGGACAGCCTCGTCTAAACGCCGGGCCTTGCCGCGCTGGGGGCTGTGCTCGTAGGCGAGCACCAGTCCCAGAAGAATGACCTGGGCATCGAAATCGTTGGCGTGGCCCTCGGCGTAACCCAGCGCCCAGGTATTGATCATCGGGTGCCCCAACTCCAGCAGTGACGTGACCGAATCAGCGATCTGGGACGAGCCCGAGGTGATCTGCAGCCCGGTTTCACCGATCGCACGGAGCATCGGGTCGTTGCTGCTCCTGATGTCCTCAAACACACCGGGTTCAAGCCAGGGCGAAAGGTACAACGCGGTGAGCGCCAAGCGGACCCGGCCGGCGGGTGAGTCCTTAGCATCGTCGTAACGCGATCTCCAAAGCTCTACCGCGCCGGGTTCACCAAAACGAAGCGCCGCGCGGAGCGCCAAAAGACCAAGCACCGAGTCCACGTCGGGCTCTTGCGCGACCTGCAACGCCCAAGGTGAGACACGGTTGAACTCGTGCTTCAACGCCGTCTGCAGGAGCATCACGCGGACCGTGTCCCGCTGGGGGTCGTCGGACGGGTCCACCACGGAGCGCAGGTGTTCCAGGCCCGCCGGGTCATCCAGCTGCATCAGCAGCAACGCCGCAATCGCACCACCGCCGAGTTTCTTTGATTGGGTGATCGCTTCGTGCAGCGCGTCGGTATCCGAAAACTCCCCGGCCTCAAGCAGACGGACCGCCACCAGGACCTTGACCTCTTGGGCCAACCCGTCCCAATCAAGCAACTGCGTGGCTTGTTGGTTGTCGAGCAGGTCGCCGTCCATCGCGGCCGTGACGACCGTGCTCTGCACCAGGGGGTCATCGATCTGGGCGATCAAAGAAAGGTCCACCCGGTGGTCCGGGCTGATCTCCGCGAGGCCGAGGATGCCGTGGATCTTCAGCCCGGGGTGTTCGGAGCCAGCCAGGAAATCAAACAGGGGCCGGGTCGCCGGGTCGCCCATGTGGCGGATGGCCTTGAGCAACAGGTTGTGTGTGCCGTTGCGGTCGACAACGGTGCTCTGGTAGAGCAGCAGCGCCGCCGCATCCAGAACATCATCCTGGGTATCACCCCAAGCAGCGGCGGGCCCGGGGAATGCGGGCCCCCAGCCGTTGGGCAAACCCGCGATCGGCAGCACGGCCACCTGCAAAGCGAAATATAGCCAGACCGGCTTGAGCATCATGGCCCACAGTTTACGCGATCGGTCCGGCCGATTCAGCCCAAGCCCTTAAAGCGGCGGTCACGCCAGCCATCCGCATGGATTGACCGCCAGTCCCCCCGCGGCGACGATAGAGGGTTATGGCCTACGAAAGAGACAACATCCGTAGCCTCAGCCCCTACGTCCCCGGTGAGCAGCCCGCAGACACGCACATCGTCAAGCTGAACACCAACGAGAACCCGTACCCACCGGCACCGGGGGTGCTCGAGGCGATCGCGGGGGTCCAGGCCGATGCTTTACGCCGCTATCCCTCGCCGACCGCGAACCGGTTCCGACTGGCCGCGGCCCAGAGACACGACCTGGACCCCGACCAGGTGATCGCGACGAACGGCGGGGACGAGCTGCTGCGGCTGGCGCTGACCGTCTTCTGTGACCCGTCGGGCAGCGATGGGAGCGGCGGGATCGGTGAGACCTGGCCGACTTATTCGCTCTACGATGTGCTGGCACGGATCCACGACACCCCGATCGTCCGGGTACCTCTGGAAGAGGACTGGGCGATCCCCCAGGACTTCACGGCCCAACTCAACGACGCGGGCTGCCGGCTGGCGCTGGTGGTCAGCCCGCACGCACCCTCGGGACGCTATGAATCAACGGATCGGCTCCGGCAGATCGCCACGGAGTTCAACGGCGTTTTGCTGATCGACGAGGCCTATGTCGACTTCGCCCGGCTGGATGCTCTCGAATTAATCCGCGGTGACGGCGCGATGGACAACGTGTTGTTGCT
>JAJDCV010000076.1 GCA_029260675.1 Phycisphaeraceae bacterium | reverse complement strand
GGGTGGGGGGGGGGGGGGGGTGGGTCTGGGGGGTGGGGCGTGTGTTCTTGGGGGGTTTATAGGGGAGAAAAGCTGGACGGCCTCATTAGCGGCCGCCGCTAAAGCAGGAAATTTAGAAAGCATGAAATAGGAGGGGGGATGTGGAACTGCGATCAGCTGCTATACGGCAAGCCCGGTAGTTGCGCTTGGGGGTGATGGGTTCTACCGGCGTTTTTTGCTTAGGGCGGTGCGGGCGGCGGCTTCGCGTTTCAGGGCGTCGGTGAAGATGGGGCTGGTAGAGTCGGGGTAGGTTTCGCGGAGATCCTTGAAGGCCTGGTCGGCCTGCTTGTATTGTCGACTCATCAGCAGGTGGTTCGCGGCGTCGTATTGGGTGGTGACGGACTCGGTGAGGCGTTTTTGCAGGACGTAGAACTGCCGTTGGTCCTGTGCGTTTTTGAAGCTGTCGCCTGGGGTGTAGGAGAGTGCGAGGCGGTAGGCGTCGAAGGCGCGGAAGAGCGCGTCGGGGCGGCGGTCTACAAGCGCGTAGAACTCGTGGGCCGAGGCGATGGCCTGGTCGGCCTGGCGTTCGTCGGGGATGGATTTGTCCAGGGGTCGGGCGAGGATCTGCTGGATGCGTTCGGGGGTGAGCGCGTCGGGGAGGTTAGACGCGGGTGATGAGGCGGTGGGGTCGGCGGGGTTGAGGATAGCGAAGGCGATGAAGCCGAAGGTGACCAGCCAGAACACGCCGATGCCGACCCATAGCTTGGTGCGGTCACTGGCGTGCTTGGTGGAGGGGGCGTCGGTTAGCGCGTCGGGCGATGTCGTGTGCGATGCGTCTTCGGGCGGTTGATCGAGGTCGTTTTGATCGGCGATCGGGCTGACGCGGAAGACGTCGTCGTCACCGATGGTGACGGTGCAGGGGCCCTTGATCGGGCGGGGCTTGGTTGTGACGTTTTTGCCGTTGAGGCGGGTGCCGTTGTTGGAATGGTTGACCAGGAGCCATTGGCCGTTGTCGAAGGTGAACTCGCCGTGTTCGCGTGAGACGAAGGGCAGGTCGATGGGGAGGGTGCGATCAGTGCTTCTGCCGAAGGTGACGCATGGCTCGCGTAGCAGGAGCTTGCGTCCGGCGTTGGGCCCGGTGAGGAATTCAACTTGAAGGGCGATCAAAACAGGCTCCCCTGCATGCCGCGGATAATCAGCGGCGCGAACACGATGACGACGACGGCGACGAGGATCAGTACCGAGGGCACGAGGATGCGGAGGCTGGCGGATGCGGAGAGTTTCTCGGCCTGCACGCCGCGCTGCATCCGGAGCATGTCGGATTGCAGCTTGAGGATGGTGGATAGCGGTGTGCCCAGCGACTCGGCCTGGTTGATGGCGCCGACGATGGAGCGGAGCGATTCCAGGGGGATGCGGTCGGCCATGTTACCCAAGGCGGCGGCGCGGGGCGTGCCGAAGTTCATTTCGCTGAGGACGATGGCCAGTTCCTGGTTGAAGTCGTCGTCGGGCTCGTCGCGTATGAGAGTCTGGACGGCTTCGGTGAAGGACGAGCCGGCGGCCATGGTCAGGGAGACCAGGTCGAGGGTGTAGGGCAGTTGCTTGCCGATCCGGGCGGTGCGTCGGCTGCCGGCGTCGCGCAGCGCGAAGATAGGGATCGCGAAGCCCAAGGCCGCCATGACGGGCCCGACGATCAGGGCCATGGTGCTGCCGGTTACGATCACAAGCAGGACAGAGGCGGTGCCCAGGGTGGCGGCGCTGACCAGGGAGATGGCGAGGTATTCCTGCACGCTGTAACCTGCGGGGTTGCCGGAGGCGTTAAGTTGCTGATGGACTTCGTTGCGGATGCCGGGGAGGTTCAGGCGTTGGGTGAGCGTCAGGCCCAGGTTCAATATGGGCGCGAGCAGCGGGTTTTCGAAGATAGTGGCGCGTTCGTTGCCCAAAGCCGTGGCGAAACGTCGGTGTACCGGCGGCTCGGCGGGGACGGGGTAGCGGAACAAGGCGTAGATCGGCAGCGCCACGCCGACAAAGACGACACCACTTACGAGGATTTGCAAAAGCACGTTCATCATCGTGTCAGATATCCACCGCCATGATCTTACGGATCCACACGAACGCGACGACGATCAGGACCGTGACACCCAGCAGGATCATACGCCCGGCGGGCTCGGAAAAAAGCATCCCGACGCCCTGGGGGTCGATTGACCAGAGCAGGAAGAGGAAGACGATGGGCATCATGGCCATGAAGCTGGCCTGGTAGCGGGCCTGGCTGGTCAGCGCGTCGAGCTTGCCCTCCAGTCGGCTGATGTCGCGGATGGATTCGGCGATGCGGTCCAGGCTCTGTGCGGTGTCTCCGCCGCGCAGCCGGTGCATCTGGATCGCGGTGAAAGTCAGGCGGTAGAGTTGAGAGCCGATGCGGTTGCTGGTGTTTTGCATGGCCTGGTTGAGGTCCATGCCCAGGCGGTATTCGCGGAGCAGCTGGCCGAATTCCTGTTTAATCGGGCCGACGGCGTTGCGTTCGAGCAGTTCCATGGACTGGACGAGGTTAAGCCCGGCGCGGGCGGCGGAGGCGAGGGTGGTCAGGCCGTCGACGAGTTGGCTTTCGAGTTTCTGGAGGCGCTTGGTTTCCAGGTGGCGGACGACGAGGTTTGGCAGCAGCATGGCGATGGCCGCGATGAGGAAGCCGGCCAGGAACGAGGCGGTGATGAGGAAGGTGAAGACGCCGGCTATCAGGATCAACCCCGCCGATCCGGCCAGCGCGGTGCGTGGCTCGATATCGATCAACAGTTGCCGACGCAGCACACGGTCGTAAGCCTGCTCCTGACGCTCGATCAACGCGATCGTCCAGGCCGTGCCATAACGCACGAACAAGTAGACCGAGGCGAAGGTCAGCAGGGATGCGAGCAGTAGGGTGGGGTGGGGCATGTTAGTTAGAGAAACACTTCGACGCCGATCTGTTTTCTTTCGATCATGTCCTCGGCGAAGGTGGGGATGTAGCCGGTGTGGCGGAGCTTGGGTTGTTTGGCGTGCTTGAGTGTGTAGATGTCTTCGAGGCAGAGCTGGTTGGTCTGGGGGTTGATCTCGGTGACTTCGCAGATGCGGGTGACGCGCCTCTTGCCGTCGGCGAAACGGGCGACCTGGATGACGACATCGACGGCGGTGAGGATCTGCTCGCGGATCGCGCGGACGGGCATGTCCACGGCCATGAGGACCAGGGTTTCCAGACGTTTCATAGCGTCCACGGGTGTGTTGGCGTGGAGGGTCGACAGGGATCCGTCGTGTCCGGTGTTCATGGCCTGGAGCATGTCCAGCGCCTCGGGGCCGCGGACCTCGCCGACGATGATCCGGTCGGGGCGCATGCGCAGGGCGTTGCGGACGAGTTCGCGGATGGTGTAGGCGCCGCGTCCCTCGACGTTGGCGGGCCTGCCTTCCATGCCGACGACGTGTGGCTGGGGGAGCTTGAGTTCGGCGGATTCCTCGACGGTAATGATCCGTTCATTGGGACGGGCGTAGGCGCCCAGGACGTTCAGTAGAGTTGTCTTACCCGAGCCGGTGCCGCCGGAGATGATGATGTTCTGCCGGCCGATCACACAGCCCTGCAGGAACGCGGCGCAGGGCTCGCTGAGCGATCCGCGTTCGATGAGGTCGTCCATGGTGAACGGGACCCAGCCGAACTTCCGGATGGTCATGCACGGGCCCGCCAGCGACAACGGGCTGATCACGACGTTGACTCGACTGCCGTCGGGCAGGCGGGCGTCGACCAGCGGGGTCGAGGTATCGACGCGACGGCCGACCGGGGTGAGCACACGCTCGATGATCGACATCAGGATTTCTTCGGAAAAGAATGAACGAGAGGTCGGCTGGATCATGCCGTTCTTCTCGATGTAGACCCGGTCCTTGCCGACGACCATGATCTCGCTGACGCTGGGCATTTCCAACAGGTCTTGCAGGGGGCCGAGCCCAAGGAGGATGTCTTGGATATCTTTCGAGACGCTGCGACGGACTAAGTATCTGCTCAGGTCTTTGGGGATCGATCCGGCCTGTTGTGTGTAAAGATCATCGAAGGCGTCTTCGGCGACCGCCAGGTCCTCGCTGACACTGGTGGGATCGAACAGCAACGGCATCATGTCTACCAGCGACCCGACCAGCTCGGTGATCTGCCGCTCGCGCGCGGGGTCCAGCAGGCGGTCGTCGCCTTCCTTGTAATCGGTCTGGACCTTGCCTTGGCACTGCCTGACGACCTCGGCGTTGACCAGCCGGCGAAGGTGTTGGCGTATCGCGTAGTCCAGGACGCGGTCGTCCAGTGCCTCGACCCGCGGGGTCAGGACCTGGTCCTGGTGTTGGAGCATCTGTGAGACAAACGACTGGTCTGACTTGTTGATGTGCCCGGTGACACGGAGGTTCATGCGGTCGAGCAGCTCGGCGTGGACCTGCTGCTCGAGTTCCATGAGTTTGTTTTGCAGGTTGGCCTGGTCACCCGATCCAGCGCCGACCTGGTCGGTGCCGACGGGGGCGAGTGAAAACTGGCCAAGCTGGATCTCGTCGCCGAAGTCCAGCCGCACGGGTTTGCCTTGTGTGACTTCGCGGTTGGCAACCCGGGTCCCGGCGCGGCTCAGGGCTTCGACGAACATCTGGTTGCCCTTGAGCAGCAGCCGTGCGTGTCTTCGTGCGATGAACGGGCTCTTGAGCACGATCGCGCAGCTGTCGTCCCGGCCGATCGTGATCGATTCACCGTCGGCGTCGAGGGTGGTCCGGGTGTTGGTGCTGTGGTCGTAGAGCCAGAATTTCATGGTCGGGTGTGTCCCCTGGTCGTTGTGGGGTTGATCCTTTGGCGTCCGGCCCCTGCCAGTCCCGGTGGTGTTTCACGTTTGCGCTGGGTGTTGCTCTATTACCGATCCAGCAGGCCAAGCACTTGCGGGTTGATCCCACCGTCGGGGATTTTGGGGGTGCTGTCGTCGCTGGGGTTACGCAGGTGCAACTCGAAATCACCGATGACCAGCTTTTTGATCTTAACCAATGAGGTGGCCTCTTCCGGGCTGACCTGCAGGCTGATCGTGGTGAAGTTACTCTTCCTTCGGCCGGCGTCTTGCGATTCGTCGGCGATGCTGCGCGTCCCAACAGAAAAGACCGCGACCCGTTCCATCACCGGCAGGATGTTCAGGCTGCCGCCGGGGAACTGGGCCTCGATGTCGACATACATGCCCGGCTGGAGGTTGCCCGGGAGCGTCTTGGGGTTCACCGGCAGGGCGACCAGCCGAAGGTTCGGGCTGATACGCGTGTCCAACTCGGTGTCGTTTGGATCGGTGAAGAGGTCATAGGTCAGGAACTGGTTTCTATTCGCCGGAGACTTCACACGCAGGCCCAGCTGGGCGGTGAGGTTGTCGTCCTCGCCCACCGAGTCTTCGAGCACCATGCCCTCGAACGAGGCCTTGAAACGCCTGGGGATGGAGACCGGGGTGACGCTCTTCTCTGACAACTTGTCACCGGGCTTGAGGCTGGTGGTTAGCCGGTAGGCGGTGAACTCACCCTCCTGGACCTGGCGTTTGACCATGGCGACATAGATATTGACCAGGATCACCGCCAGCAGCCCGACGGCGGCGGCAATGATCACCAGCCGGTTGCTGCCCGGTGGGGTTATTGTGCTGCTTGGCTGTGCCATGGTCGCTCGCTCGCTCGAGGGGTTGAGGTTGGCCGTGAACCGTCTGTCACAGGGGTGGTTCTATATCAAATAGGGTACCGCAAGCACGCCTTGAGGTGAACCGGCGGGGTGAGCCGGTGTCCCGGGCTAGGGCGAGGGTTCGTTGGTTGACGGTTCCTCCGCACTCACCTGGTCAAGCAGTGCCTGGACCTCGTCGGTCATGCGGATGCCGGCGGCGATCTGGAGTTGAGCTTTGGCGCTGGGGTATTCCTTGGCGGCGAGGAAGTCTCTTGCCTGGGCGAGGATGTGGTCGTATTCGGTTTCGTCCAGCCGGGCGCGGACCTGGGGGGTATCGATCGCCTCCTTAGCGCGGAGGTAGTGGCGCTTGGCTTCGCCGAAGGCGCTGCGATGGCGGGCCTCGTCGCCGGCCCTGAGGTGCCTGACGTACTCGCCACGGACCTGGACTTCGTGCAGGACGGCGGCGACGTCGGGGCTTGCGCTATCCAGTTGCTGGGCCTGATTGACTTTTTCAGTCGCGACGTCGATCTGCCCGTCCGCAAGGGCGGCCCGGCTCTGCACCAGCAGGAGTTGGACCCTGACGCCGGCCATTTTTTCGGATAACGGGCCGTCGACACCCAGCTCCAGAGCGTTCTCGTACTGCTTGATAGCGGTGTCGTAGTCACGCCGTTCCGCGGCGGCATCACCGGCCTCGATAAACGCCAGACGTCGGCCGCTTGACGCGATCTGAGCAAGCGCGTCCCGGGCTCGCTGGTTGTCCGGGCGGTATCCCAGCGATTCGGTGAGTAGTTGATCTGCCCCGACGGTGTTGCCATGGGCGAGCATCCTCAGGCCTTCTTCCAACAGCCAGTCGCTACGCAAGTCGGTAAGCCGGTCGTTCAGTTTGTCGTCTGGCCTGGCTTCAAGGGCCTGCTCAAACTGGTGGATCGCTTCTTCGGTGTCACCGCGGTCAAGCGCCGCCTCGGCGAGTATGACGGCCTGATCGGATTCGGCTTCGGCTTCGAGACGATCCAGCAGGTCGGAGACCTCGAGTTTTTGCGGGCCGGTCTTTAGTCGCTCGATGGCTTCGCTGCGCTTGCCCAGGCGGGTCAACTCATTCGCCTGCCTGACAAGCTCCTTGACACGCCAGCGGGAAAGCTGGTCTTCCAGTTTGGCGCCCAGGGCACGGAGGGTCTGCTGCTCCTGTTCGGTGGCGGCGAGGTCGCGCCAGGCTTGCAGGGCCTTGCGGGCTTCGCCGAACTGGTGGTTGCCGATGAGGGTATCGATCTGTGTGGTGGTCTCGCTGAAAGCCTTGGCCTGCCGGGTATCATCGATCAGCGGCTGTGCCTTGTCGTGGTATTCGTCGCCGAACTCGCCGGCTTTTGAGAAGGCAAGAATCGCCTGGTCGAACCGACCGGCTTCCGCGTCGAGTTGTCCCTTCGCCAGCAGCGCCCCGGCCTGAGCGTGTCGGCCGAACGCATCCTGGGCCTGCTTGATCTGCGAGACGCGCTGGAACTTCATCATCGCCTCTTCGTATCGGCCTTCACGATAAGCCTCTTTGCCCAGGTCCATCGTGGTGCGGGCCTGCGTCAGCGCATCTTGCCGGGCGGTGCGGTTTTTATTCAGGACAAACAGGCCCGCCGATGTCGCGATCAGGACACAGGCGGCAGCGGCAATGATGGTGTACAGGCGGGTGCGGCTTCGGGTCGGCAACGTATCGGTATCGCCGGGGGTAGTTGACTGGGCCGGAAGTGATGCGTGGGTGCCGGTGCCGCTCTTCTCGGGTGCGGCGTCTTTGCCTGCGAAGTGGCGTTTGATCGCCTTGAGCAGATCCTTGGCGGACCCCACGCGTTGGGCGGGGTCTTTGTGCATCATCGCCGCGACCAGATCGGCGAGCTGCGGCTTCACCGCCGGGACAAGCTCGCTGAGCCTGGGCGCCTCGGCGCGACGGTTGGTGTGCCACTTGATCCAGCGGACGGCCTGGTTACGCTGGTCGCGGAGGACGAGCTTGAACGCCTGATCAAACTTGGCGCGCCCGGCAAGCATCTCGTAGGCCATCATCCCCAACGAGTAGATGTCGGCGCGGCCGTCGACTTTTTCGTTTTGCAACAACTCGGGGGCCATGTAACGGACGGTCCCGGCGGTCGGTGCGGCCTGTTTATTTGACTCGGCGGCGAGGCCGAAGTCGCTGACCTTCAGCCCCCCGGCGCGGGGCATCAGGATGTTGGCGGGCTTAAGATCCAGATGCACGATGCCCTGGCCGTGGATCGTGTCCAGCGCCATCGCGGCGGCGGCGATGATGCCCAGCGCCTGCTTGACGCCCATCGATTCGGTGTTTTGCGCGAGGATCTGTTCCAGTGATGGCCCGGAAATGTATTCGCTGATCAGTAGCAGCCCGTGCGGGCCGTCCACCACATCCACCACCTGTACCAGCCTGTCGGGGTCGCGGGCAGCGGCCTTCTGGTGGAGCCTGGCCTCGGTGCGGATCTTCTCGCGCAGGCCCGGCTCATCCACCTCGCCGGAGAGCAGGAACTGCTTGATGGCGACCTTCGTGCCCAGCACGGGATCGGTGGCTTTGAACACCACCGAACTTCCCCCCGAGCCGATCTGGCTGGTGATCGTGTACGGCTCAACCTTGTCGCCCGGGCGCAGCGGCAGGGGCGTGGGGGAGGTCGGCGAAGTTTCTGGTGCGGGGTCGGGCATGGGGTGGGGGGATCTATGATTTCAGATTGCTGATTGCTGATTTAGGCATCGTGAGTCAGGGGCGTGGTTGGTGTGGGGTTGTCATGGGGTTTTATGCGCTAAACCGCAAGCGTGGGCCTGGCGCGGGGTGGGGGGTGGTGTCTGTTTTGATTTTAGGCGATTCGTGGCGGCGGGGTGGGGGCAGGGGGTGCTTGGGGGGACACGGCGAGAGGGAGGCCCAAGGGGTGACCAGGCCCAGCATCTGCTCGGCCCCGGCGAGCATCCCGCCGACGGCGACGGCCGCGCCGAAGGGGACGGTGTGTTTTTCGTTTTCCAGGTCCGGCTTAACCCGTGCGGCGGTGGAGAGGATTGCCCCGAAGATCCGCTGGAAAGTCTGTTTGACGACGCCGTGGTGGATCATGATGACGACCGCCATCACCATCGCGACGAGCATCCCGTAGAAGGCGGTGCTTAAGACGCACTCCCAGGAGGCGCTGATCGCGCCGACGGCGGCCATGAGTTTGGCATCCCCACCGCCCAGCCAGCCGCGCAGGGCCAGGAAGCCAAATGGGATCAACCCGGCGGCGAGTCCGAACAGTGAAGCGGTGATCCCCTGATCGGCACCCGTCAGCCCGGCGGTTGTCCAGAAGATCAGCCCGACCAGGACCGCCGGGAGCGTCAGCCA
>JAJDCV010000075.1 GCA_029260675.1 Phycisphaeraceae bacterium | reverse complement strand
GACCACTTCCTGCCGATGAAGGGCCACGGCGACCTGGCGATCGCCAACTGCATAGCCCAGCAGCTGATCGAGCGAGACGCCTACGACCACGACTTCGTTGAGAAACACTGCAACTTCCGGGCGGACCGCGACCCGTCGGCGAAGTTCGACGCCCCGATCGACCACGATGCCTACGTGGCGTATGTGAAGGAGGAGGGCGCGTCTGGCCTGTTCGGCCAAGCGATCGGCTTCGATCAGTACAAGAAGCTGGTCTCTTACTACACCCCCGAAAAATCCGAGGAGCTTTCGGGTGTGCCTGCGGAGCAGCTGCGGATGCTCGCGGATGTGTTTGCTGACAAGTCCAAGAAAATCGTGTCGCTGTGGTGCATGGGGATGAACCAGCACACCGCCGGGACCGCGGTCAACAACCTGGTGCACAACGTCCACCTGATGTCGGGACACTGGGGCAAGCCCGGCGACGGGCCACAGTCCTTGACCGGCCAACCCGCGGCGTGCGGGACCGTCCGTGAAGTCGGGACGCTGGCGCACGCGCTGCCCGGTGGGCGGGTCGTCGCTAAGGAAGCTCATCGCGATCATGCCGAGGGGTTCTGGAATGTGCCTAAGGGGCGGGTCAACCCCAAGCCCGGGTACCACACGGTCAAGATGTTCAATCAGCTATGCACGCCCACCGATCAGGGCGGGGACATCGACACGGTCTGGGTGCAGGTCACCAACCCCGGGCAGACACTGCCGAACACGAAAAAACTATTCAAAGCCAAGGCCGAGCTTGATGACAAGTTCCTGATCGTGTCGGAGGTCTACCCGACCGCGACGACGGAGCTGGCTGACCTGGTGTTGCCCGCGGCGATGTGGGTGGAGAAGAACGGGATCTACGGGAACAGCGAGCGGCGGACCCAGCAGTGGTTCAAGATGGTCGACCCGCCGGGCGAGGCGCGCGACGACTGCTGGCAGACCCTCGCGGTGGCGAGGCGGCTGTACGAATTAGGTCACCCGGGGCTGAAAGACAAGGACGGGGAATATATCTTCCGGATCAACGATGACGACGGCAACGAGGTCCCGTACTGGGAATGGGAACACTACTACGACATCAACGTGGACAAGGCGTTGTTCGACGATTACCGCCGGTTCACGTTTATGAAGCACAAGAACGTCGCGCCTTATGACGAGTTGGTGAAGCACCGGGGGATGCGTTGGCCGGTCGTCGAGACCGAGCCCGGCAAGTTCCGTGAGACGCGGTGGCGTTTCGTGGAGGGGGATGACGTTTACGTCGAGAAAGGTGCCGGGATTCAGTTCTACCACTCGACGACCAAAGACCACAAGGCTCAGCTGTGGTTCCGCCCACACCAGTACCCCGCGGAGGTCCCCGACGACACGCTGCCTTTGAACCTGGTGACCGGTCGGGTGATCGAACACTGGCATTCCGGGACGATGACGATGCGTGTGCCGCAACTCCGCCGGGCGATGCCGGGCGCTTATGTCGAGATGAACCCCGAGGACGCCCAGGACCGTGGTATCGGCAACGGGGACGTGGTGCGCGTAACGACGCGCCGCGGCGAGATAGAGTTGCCCGCCTGGATCGATGGCCGGGCCAAGCCGATGCGTGGGCAGGTCTTCGTGCCGTTCTTCGATGAGACCGCTCTGATCAACGACCTGACGTTGGACGCGATCGACCCGTTTTCCAAGCAGCCGGACTACAAGAAGTCGGCGGCGGAGGTCACCCGCCTGGATCAGCCCAGCCCCTACTCGTTGGAGGATTCTAATTGAACCCGTCCAGCGGACAGAACGCGGAAGCAGCCGGGAACGCCGGCGGGTCATCGTACGGGTGGGTCGCTCATGTCACGCTCGCGTGTGTTGGCGGGATCGCGTTGACGGGCATGCTCCTTGGTTTTTACGACTCGGTAACCCCAAGCATGCAGCCGGACTACACGGCCGATCAAAAGACACGCCCCGTGGACGGCCGGGCCGTGCCACAGGCGGTGACGTACTCCGATATGAAAGATGCGCAGCTGGGACCAAACGCCTCGTGGCGGGCCGCCTGGCCGTATTCACAAGACGACCCGACGCGGTTTTATGACTCGACCCCCGCCGATCCGCAGAGCCGTGAAGCCGTCAACGCCCAGCGTGCCCAGCGTCGGGCGTTCAATGGCGCGCCGCCGGTCGTCCCCCACGCTATCGACCAGCAGAACGCGGCGTCGTGCCTGCTCTGCCACGGGGAAGGACTGAAGGTTGGCCAGGTCGTCGCGCCACGGATGAGCCATGAAGCCTACGCCAACTGCACGCAGTGCCACGTAGAATCGGTCAACCGTGTATTGCCGCCGATGGTCGGGCCCCGCATGGCGGCCAGTCAATTCACGGGCCTAAGCGCCCCCGGCCCGGGCGAGCGTGCCTGGCCCGGTGCGCCGCCATCCATCCCGCATACGACCTGGATGCGCGAGAACTGCAATAGCTGCCACGGCACGCTGGCCGACAAAGGGCTGATGACAAGCCACCCCTGGCGTGGAAGCTGCGTGCAGTGCCACGCCCTCTCGGCCGGGCTGGACCAACGGCAACCGTTTAACGCTGAACGCCCGCCGGTGGCGTTGCCACGGGAAGTCAGGGAGTAGCCGGCGTGGGAATGCTGTCACGACGAGATCTGCTGTTTGGTCGACTCCGCGCCGGTGTTTCCCGTGCGGCTCCCCCGGTATCCTCGGCCCCCCTCTCGGACGACGCGCCGAAGGTCGCGGTCATACAGGGGCGGCACTGCCTGGCGTACCGTGAACTGATGTGCTCGACCTGCTTCGAGCGGTGCCCCGAACAAGGCGCGATCGTGATCGAGCGCGGCATCCCGCAGGTTGTCAGCGACCGATGCACCGGCTGCGGCGATTGCCACGGCGTCTGCCCCGCGCCGACCAATGCGATCCTCATGATCACACCACGGGCCGTCACCAAGCGGGGGGACGCATGAAAGACCTGCCCGAACTTCTCGAAACTATCCTCGACGAGGCGACCGTCGATCAGCTGTTTGCCGACATCGCCGAGCTGACCCGAGTGATCGAGGTGATCCCCAAGACCACCGGCCGGGGGTATGTCGGCGAGCAATCGATCCCACTGGATGAAGCCCGGCAGATGCTCCGCGGCCGTGATTGCCGGGCGATACAGCTGAGGTACGTCCACGAAGGGGCCCAGTGGTGGGACACCCTGATGCCCATGCCCAACGGCACCCGGATCGTGCGGATAAGACACGACCCCACCGACCATGCGTGACGCGCAAGACAGGCCGATCCGTTACCTGCGGCTTTCGCTGACCGAAGCCTGTCAGATGCGTTGTGTGTATTGCCGGCCCGCCCTGCTCACGCAGTCCAGCCAGCCCGGGCGGCTCACGCCCAACGAGATCGAATCCGTCGTCCGGCACCTGGTCGCCGAGCACGGGCTGACAAAGGTTCGGCTCACCGGCGGCGACCCGACCGCCCGGCCGGACCTCATCGAGATCATCGAGCGGCTCGCGCGGATCGACGGGATCAGAGATCTGGCGATGACGACCAACGGGCTGTCGCTGGCCTCGCGCGCCAAGGACTATGCCGACGCGGGCCTTGGGCGGGTCAATGTCAGTCTGGACTCGCTTGACCCCAAGCGGTTCGCGAAGATGACCGGGGTCGATGCGCTTGGGCGCGTGCTCGCCGGGATCGATGCGGCGATCGAAGCCGGGCTCACGCCTGTGAAACTCAACACCGTGGTGCTCCATAATGAAAACCTCGCCGACCTCCCGGCACTGGTCGGGTACGCGGCGAGGCGGGGCGTGGAGATACGGTTCATCGAGCTGATGCCGATGGGTCCCTTGGCGGATCGCTGGGCCGAACGGTATGTGCCGGCTTCCCGGATGCGGAACGCCCTGGCGCAGGTAGCTGTCGGCTGGCAGACCGTCCCGCAGGGATCGGACTCTGCACAGGTGTACGACCTGGAACTCCGCGGCGGCCGACACGCTCGCATAGGCTTTATCACCCCGATGAGTTGCAATTTCTGCAGTGCCTGCAACCGGCTTCGGATTACTTCCGACGGCTCGGTGTACCCCTGCCTGATGGATCAGCCGCGCGGCAATATTACCGACGCCGTCCGCCCAGGGTTCGACGCCGACCTGTTCGACCGGTTACTCTCTAACGCCATACAGGCTAAAGCGCCCGAACACCCCGTCACCGGCGTCGCGGTCATGACCCAGATCGGAGGCTGACCCATGAGCGACAGCACCAAGCTGCCACAGACCTATAAAGATTTCATCACCAAGTTCCCCGAGCTGGGCGCGGCACACGAGTCGGTGGCCAAGACGGTCGACGTCGTGGGTCCGTTGGACGCCAAGCAGTGCGCCCTGATCAAGATGGGGATCTGCGTCGGTGCAAACCTTGAATCCGCCTTCCGCAGCCACGTCCGCAGGGCGCTTCAGCACGGGGCCAGCCCCGACGAGATCGAACAAGCCATCCTGCTGGGCATGAACACGGTCGGCTTCCCGCGGACCGTCGCGGCCTGGCAGTGGGCGTGGAAGCAGATCGAACGGGATCGTGCAGAGAACGCCTGAGCCCGGCTCCTGGTTGATCTTGTCTATGATCGAGGAGATCGGATACCTGTGGGTTAGAATATAAGTTCAGATTATATGGAAATTTTCTAAAATTGGGCCTGGTTGTAGATAAATGCCCATCAAGATGGGTGTGTTCGCATTATATTAGGTATATTGTTGTCGTAATTTAATTGTGGATGGCGGGGGGATTGACTTGACCTGCCCACTGGTGATGCTAATATGTGGGCGTTGAATGTGAGAGAGACAAGAGTTTCTGACACATTCAGCCGACCCGGATTGTTGAGGGTCGACCAAATTTGCCCCCGGAAAGGCTCGGCTTGGACTTCGGTTCTTGCCGGGCCTTATTTTATGATGTAAACGTTCTCACCGTGGGCTTGCGGGCTTCTCTGTAAAGCCGACGGGAAACTCATCGCCCCGCCCGGACGAAGCAGTAGTAGAGCACAAGCAGCACGGCCAACACGAGCATCACCGGGTGGATCGATCGGACCCGGCCGGAAAGAATTTATAAGCGGCTAGGCCATGAACCCAAGCGCGATCCCGTCGCCGATCGAGAACGTCAGCGGGATACCGATCACGATCAGGAATGCTGGGAGCGCTTCGGTCAGATCGCTCAAGTCGATCTGCGCCGCGCAACATCATCACACCGACCAGCACCAGCGTCGCCAGCGCCGAAGCCAGGCGCGTCGCCGTCATCACCGCCCCAGCATCCATCCCGGTCGGCGACCCGCTCATCTGCCCGGACAGCATCGCCGGCTGGATGAAGATGATGTACGCCATTGTCATAAACGTCGTCAGTCCCGTGATGACTTCGATGCGCACGGAGGTGCTGTTTTCACGGAGGCGGAATACGCGTTCGAGCATGTGGTATCCGTCCAGATTCAGGTATATCCGAGAGTGCCGTACCGGAGCATCCAATCACAACCGGTACACCGCGGTACACCCCTCCGCCTCGCCTACGCAGGCTTCGACGAGGGTGACGCCTTGGGGTAACTGCCCCGCGACCGCCAGGGCGATCTGCTCGGCGACGTGCTCGGCGCTGGGGTTGATCGCTTCGTGAGCGAAGGGGGGGACGTCGTTGAGGTGCTGCTCGTGCCAGGGATCGAGGACCGCGTCAACGATTCTTTCCAACTCGTGGAAGTCCATGACGCAGTCCATGTCGTCGAGTCTGTCACTTTGGACGGTGACGGCGACGGGCCAGTCGTGGCTGTGGGTCGGCTCGTAGCTGCCGTCGGGCAGGCGCAGGGCGTGGGACGCGGTGAATGAGGTCTCGGTGATGATCTGGTAGGTCGGCATGTCGTATCGTTCCATATGCCCCCGGTTTCCCCCGGCTCCTGGTTTTCCAGGATTCCCTTAGGCTGGTCCGGGCATCGTGGGTGGCCTACACTTTCGCCCTATGACGGGATCGAAGCAAACCGAAGTGTCCGAAGCGCCCCTTGAACCGATCATCGGGATCGATCTGGGGACGACCAATTCGCTGGTGGCGTACTGTGACGAGCGTGGGCCGAGGATATTGGAAGGGCCCGGCGGGCAGCGGCTGTTGCCTAGCGTGGTGCGGTACAACGAGGCGGATGGCGGTGTCGAAGCGGTCGGGCGGGAGGCACACACCCACGCGGTGGAGCACCCGGGCAACACGATCTTTAGCGCCAAACGGTTGATGGGCCGATCGGTGGCGGATGTCAGGGGTGACCTTGAGTATCTGCCTTACGAGGTCGTCGAGGGCGAGCACAACACCGCACGGGTCGGGATCGGGGAACGCCTGTTCAGCCCGCAGGAGGTCAGCGCGGTGATCCTCAGTGAGCTACGTGGCTGGGCGGAAGAAGCGCTGGGGACACAGGTGCGCAAGGCGGTGGTCACGGTGCCGGCCTACTTCGATGATGCGCAGCGGCAGGCGACGCGCGACGCCGGGCGGATCGCGGGCTTGCAGGTGGTGCGGATCGTCAACGAGCCGACCGCGGCGGCGCTGGCGTATGGATTGGATTCGGGTGCCGGGTATCGGGTATCGGGTATTGAGAAGAAAGAGGATGGCCGTGTTTCACTTAGCACGAAGCTCAACCCCGAAGCGTGCACAACAGAAACCGATCCGCCATCCGCCATCCCAAATCCGCCATCCCAAACCGTCGCGGTCTTCGATTTAGGCGGCGGGACGTTTGATGTCTCGGTGCTTCGGATGATGCAGACCGATCAGGGGCGCGTCGACCAGGTGCTTTCGACGGCGGGTGATACGCATTTAGGCGGGGATGATGCGGACAGGATGATCATTGAGTTGATCCAGAAGGAAGTGCGTGAACAGTTTGGTGAACAGATAGAGTTCCCCGCGTCGACGCGGCAGGCGTTCCGAAATCTGGCGGAGGCGACGAAGATCAGGCTATCCGATGAATCTTCGGCGCAGATCGAGGTCGATCTTGGTGTGGATGGTGGAGGGAGCCCGCGTGTGTACCGGCGGACACTCGTGCGTGATGATTTTGAAAACATGATCACGCCGTTGGTCGAGAAGACGATCCGCTGCTGCCGGGATGCGCTGCGGAGCGCCAAGTGCTCGGCGGATGACATCGGGCGGGTGGTAATGGTCGGGGGTTCGACACGGATCCCGCTGGTGCGTCGGCGTGTGGAGGAGGTGTTCAAGACCGATCCGTACACCGCGTTGAACCCCGACGAGGTGGTGGCGCTGGGTGCGGCGGTTCAGGGTTCGATCCTGGCGGGGGTGAACCGTGACATGCTGCTTCTGGACGTGATCCCGTTGAGCCTGGGGATCGAGACAATGGGCGGCGCGGTGTCGAAGCTGGTGATGGCCAACTCGACGATCCCGGCGCAGGCGACGGAGATGTTTTCGACCTACGCCGACGGGCAGACAAATATCAAGGTTCACGTGTTGCAGGGCGAGCGCGAGTTGGTCGCCGACTGCCGATCGCTGGGCGAGTTCGAGCTTAAGGGGATCCCCCCGATGCCGGCGGGTTTGCCGAAGGTCGAGGTGACTTTTCTGGTCGATGCCAACGGGGTGCTGAGTGTGCAGGCGGTGGAGAAACGCAGCGAGAAGCGGGCGTCAATCCAGATCGTCCCGAACCACGGGCTGACCCGTGAGGAGGTCGACTCGATGGAGGCGGCGTCCTACGAGCACGCGGCGGAGGACATGGCGGCGCATCGGCTGATCGATCTGCGCAATCAGGCGCGGCTTGATATCCGCGCGATCGAGAAGCAGTTGGCCAAGGTTGGCGATGGGTTGGATGCGAGGTACCGGGCAGGGGTCGAAGGTCACGTTGCACAGGTCAGGGCGATGGCGGATGACAAGGCGGTGGACCCCGACCGGTTCCACGAGGCGCTGGACGCGATGGACAAATCGACGGTACGGTTGGCGGAGTTGGCGATCACCCAGACGCTGCGTGAAGAGTAGGACGATTCGACCGGGTAGCCCCGGTATCGCTAAAGCACGATACGGCAGCGCGTGACGCACAGCGGGGGCCCGCGGCTACTACAGAGATAGCAGGAAGATACATGCCGGAGCTTATCCGCACTGAGCACAGCAACGGCGTGGTAACGTACCAGTCACCGATGCTGACAGGTCCGGGAGTGCCCCACGGGTTCACGACGCGTCTGGGCGGTGTGAGCCCGGGGCCGTACGCATCGCTGAATCTGGCCTCCTTGAAACATGACCCGGATGCCGACGCCAACACAAACGTCGCGGAGAACTTCCGACGTGTGCGTAAGGCGCTGGGTTGTCGGCAGCACATCCGCGTGCAGGTGAACCAAGTACACGGCTGTGAGGTCTGGTATCCGCCGGCCGAGCCGGTCCGGCCGGTGGATGCGCCGCGGGCGGATGCGCTGGTGACGGATCGGGCGGGCCAGTTGTTGATGGTGCGTGTCGCGGATTGTGTCCCGGTGCTATTGAGCGACACGGATGGGCGGGTGGTGTCTGCGGTGCATGCGGGTTGGCGGGGTTTGATCGCGGGGGTGATCAGCAGCACGGTGGATGCGTTGACACGGCTTGGCGATGTGGACGCGTCGAGCCTGGTTGCGGCGATCGGGCCGTGTATCCAAGTGGGACATTTCGAGGTCGGGCCGGAGGTGGTTGCGGCGTTTGAAGAGGTGGGCCTTGGGCATGTGGTGAGGCAAGAAGCCGGGTGGACGAAGCCGCACATCGATCTGCCAGCCGTGGTATTGCACCAATTAGAGCAAGCGGGTGTGAGGGCCGATCGGGTCGATGTAACCGACCGCTGCACGTTTTCCCAGCACGACGAGTTTTTCAGTCACCGCCGAGACCACGGGCGGACGGGCAGGCAGGCGGCGCTGATCGCGGTCAAGCCGGGCACGGCCTGAATCACGGGTAGACCCATACACCAAAAAAGCGGGACGCCGTTGGGCGCCCCGCTTTCAAAAGGTCTTTGTGTTCCATATGGCGCGGGTCAGTCATACGAGTCCGGGTTGCTTGCCGGATCACTCGTTGTATTCATAAATACGATCGACCCCAGGTCGGTCGCGCCGATGTTCATCGGCGATCCCAATAACGTGCCCGTCGTCAAATCCACTGGGACAAGCCGGTCGTTCACATTCTCAAACCCGATCAGGGTTGAGCCCGCAAACTCCAGACCGAACATCTCATCTTGGCCCGTTGTACCTACGAGCGTTTCGGTCTGAGCGATCGGGTCGATCAGGTACAAGTCTGAACCGCTGGTACCCATAAACGTCAGTCCATCTGTCGTTGCCAGCCCGTCATACGACCGACTCAGCGTCATCAATTCTGTCACATGGCCCGAGCGGTGATCCACTTGGATGAGGCGGTGGCCGGTCACTGCGGTGGATTCATGCTCGTCATCATCGTCGTCGCCGTGCTCATCATCGTCGTTATCTTCGTGATCTTCGTGATCAGCATGATGGTCGTCGTCGTCAGCATGGTCATCGTCACCATCGCCGTCGTGGGCGCCTTGGCCCTGGCCGTGCTCGTTCACGCCGCTGCTGTGGCCGGGGTTGTCTTCATCGACCCCGTCATCGTCGTTGCCGTGGCCCCGGTCGTGATCGTCATCGTCGTGGCCAGAGTCGTCATCGTCTTCGTGATCTTCGTCGTCATCGTCTCCGTCGTGATCGTCGTCATCTAGCTCGGCTTCGAGGGTCTGCACCGCGAAGATGGACCACCCCAGGGAGACCTCGGCGTGGTCACGGTGGTCGTCATCGTGATCTTCGTGGTCCTCGTCGTCATCATCGTGATCGGCATGCTGGTCATCATCGTCGTCATCGCCATCGCCGTCGTGGGCGCCGTGGCCCTGGCCGTGCTCGTTCACGCCGCTGCTGTTGCCGGGGTTGTCATCATCGACCCCGTCATCGTCGTTGCCGTGGCCTCGGTCGTGGTCGTGGTCATCGTCGCCGTGATCTTCGTGGTCATCATCATCGTTGTCGTGGTCGTCGTCATCGTGATCGTCACGTTCTGCAAATTGCACCTGTGCCGCGACCGCGCCGGTGACATGGCCCCGGCCCAGGTCGTCCCCGACGCGGGTGCCGGCGGCCGTCTCCGCGTTGACATACACCAAGTGGACCAGGCCCTCGTCTGGGTCGGTCCAGAATCCGTAGACGTTCTGATGCCCGGGGATAGCGGCCGAGGCGTCGATCCCGGCCAGAGTGTTTCCGGCTGCGTCGGTGATCACCCCGACGTTGCCGGGCGATTGTGAGTCAAAGTCGTATCGGAAAAGCTGACCGGAATCCCGGTTGATCCCGTATAGCACTTTCCCGTCGGTGGGCGATACCCCGTCGGTGTTTGCCCAGAACGCATCGAGTGTGCCGATTGTCAGCAGCAGGCTGGTCCCGGCAACACCCATCTTCACCTTGGTCGATTTCTTCATAATCTCGCCCTTCGCATTGGTTAACGATCCATGTGGTGAGCCGCTGCATTCATTCCGCGGATCACGGACCTGGATGCTCTGAAACGGCTTCGGGCAAACCTTATGATTTGATCTACACAACAGGCAAATAAATTTTCCGCCCTGAGCGGTAAAACTTTCCTCGGGTATGGTTCACGAGGTGGCGGGCCGATACCGGGTGCACACCTGCACAATCTATAGATGCCCTGATTGGGATATCCCTTACAACCGATACGTAGGCCGTCGAATACAAAACAAGTTTGCCCCCGGTGTTTGACTGGGGCCTGCTGTATTGGATTTTTCATCTGGATTAATGCCACAAGATCCAGCGGTGTGCCCGGAGTGACCAAAGGGACCGGAATGTGCCGGGCGTGAACAACTACTTGGCGAGGCGGAAACGGAAAGGACGGTAGAAACATGACGAGGTTCCGAAAGAAGTCGACCCCGAGGAAGTTGATGGGATTGCTGTGTATGGGTGCGGTGCTGGCGCCGGCGACCCTGGCACAGGCGGGGACCCCGATCGATTTTACGATCAGTGAGGGCCGGGTGGTGCCCAGCGAAGATTTCGCGGTGAAGGTCTCTGTGTTGGGTGCGGCGATCACGTCCAGCGGCGTGGACATGCCGGTGACCGTGCTGGTCAATATCAACGGCACATCATACGAGCCCTTCGGCGCGGCTGATGACCCGTCCGCGGGCAACGTGAACGACCACTCGCCGCCGCGGCACTTTATTGTGCAGGATACCTTCGGCCCCGAGTCTACGATCGACGTGACCGGCACGAGTTGGCGGACCAGCGGGAGCCTGTACCTGCAGCGTAACTCGTTCGAGGAGTCGCCTTCGGTGAAGGTGCTGCGTGACGGCGACCCGGTGCCGAATATCGCCGGGTTTGACGGGCAGGCCGACGCGGTTGCGTTCGTTCTGCAGTACATCGACCCCGACACCAACACGATGACGATGGATGTCAACCAGTCGATTTACCTGTTCGAGTTGGGGACGACCCGGCTGACCTCCACCGCCGCGGACTTCCAGGACCTGGTGGTCCTGGTGACGCTGGGCACCTCGCCGGCGGCCCTGGAAGAGGGCGACCTGGCCGAGGCGTCGTACGACTGATCGGTGGATAGATGGCTCCGCTTGTTAAGGCGGGCGGGGCCGGGATAGTTTGAAAAGATTTTTTTGTCAGGCGGCGGACCACACGGTTCGTCGCCTGATTTTTTTGCGCGCCCCTCGCCTACAACCCCGCCTCCCAGGGCCAGGTCAAGGGCACGCCTGTCGCGGCAAGCCTGCTCTGTAAGGCTCGGAGGTGGGCCGGCTGTTCGTAGAACTGTGTGGGCTCAAGCCTGTGATGTAGACAAAGTGAGGCCAGCACACCGGCTGATTCTCCGATGTTCCACTCGACCGGGTGCAGGCGGGTGCAGCCGTTGGCGATGTGTGTGACCCCGATGGCTTTGCCGGCCGCGATGACGTTGCGGACGCGGACCGGCAACAGGGCGCCCAGCGGGATACGAAACGGGCAGGCCGGGATATAGACCTCGCTGCGCATCGCGGTCGAGGGGTGCAGGTCGATGGGGTAGTGACCGATCCCGACGCTGTCGGCAAAGGGTTCGCCGGCGACGCGGGTCGGGCGTTGCATCGGTTTGTGGCCGGCTTCGATCCGCTGCTGCTGCCCGACGTGGGCCTCGGTCACGATCGTGCGAGCCGTTAGCCGACGGGGTTCACGGATATAGGGCGCCAATGCGAAGCCGTCGGGTGACCCTAACTCGTCGCCGCGCAGCCGCAGTCCGGGATACCCCTGTGAGTCGGCCGAGTCGTGCCGGGGCGCTTCGGTCTGCATCCAGTAGAAAAAACACCGGCTCTGCTGCTTCGCCCCTTTGATCGCCGCCTGTTTCTGTGTTTTGCTCACACCCAGGATCGGTTTTTGGAAGTAGTCCATCTGCACGCAGTTGAACAGCGAGACCTCCGGCGGGGTCTCCGCGGGCGCGTCTTTGGCATAGATCGATCGGTTGACGATCCTTCGGTAGCGCCAGAGTTCAAGCTGGCCGGGCTCTGGGCGGTCGGGCCAGGGGACCAGGGGGAGTTTGCGTGAAGGCTTGTCGCGCCCGG
>JAJDCV010000074.1 GCA_029260675.1 Phycisphaeraceae bacterium | reverse complement strand
ACGCCGCCGCTGTGCTTTGTGAAGCCCTGTGCATCCCCTTCCGCATCGAGCCGCCCCTGCACCGCCGCCGCGTCGGGTTCTTTACCAAGAACCGATCATTCACCTACGCCAAAGCACACAACGCGCTGGGCTACGAGCCGAAGTTCTCCACCGCCCAGGGCGTCAAAGCCACCGCCCAGTGGTACTTCGCCAACGGCCACCTCTCCGACCACCTCAGCAAGACCGAATCCATATAATGTGCCAATGCTATGCGGCATCCGAGTCGAGTTGTTGCTTATAATCGAAGACGTAGACCTCGGCGTCCAAGGATGACATAGGCTTGGCGAAGTAAAAGCCCTGGCCCCATGTGCAGTTGATCGATTGCAGTGCCCCGACAACGTCGGCCGATTCGATCCCCTCCGCAACCGTCTTGATGCCGAGGTTCTCCGCAAGGTTCGTGATCGACATCACGACCGCGAGAAGTGATCGGTCACAATCAAGCACACGGATGAAGGCCTGGTCGATCTTCAGCACGTCGATCGGGTACTCGTGGAGCGTGCTCAACGAAGACACCCCCGTCCCAAAATCATCCATCACGATCGGGAACCCCTCCGCTCGCAGCTTACAAAGCAGCGGGACCACATCGCTGCGATCATCGACCAGGGTGCTTTCGGTGATCTCCAGCCCCAGTTCACCCGGATGCAAGTTAAACTCTTCCCGGATGCTCAGGGCATCCTCCAGGAACGAGGAATCCAGCAGCTGTCGTTTTGAGACATTGACATTGATTCTTAACCTCTGGCCCTCATCCAGCCTCCGGTTCCAGGCCCCAATCTGTCCAGCCACGGTCCTGAGGACCCACCGCCCGATCTGAATAATCAACCCCGTGTCTTCCGCGATCGGGATGAAGTCAGCCGGGTTGACCACGCCCCAAACGGGGTGATCCCAGCGGATCAACGCCTCGAACCCCGTGACCCGACTGGTTTCCAGCTCGACAATCGGCTGGTAAACCAACCGGAATTGATCGCCCGACGATACCGCCACACGAAGATCTGACTCGAGCGATAAACGCTTTAATGCGTTTTCATGCATCACCTGGTCAAACACGACGACACGACCCTTGCCGCTCTCCTTCGCCTGGTACATCGCGGCATCCGCGTCACGGATCATGTCATCGGGGTACTCGTATGCCCGCTCATTGGTCACCAAACCGATACTGGCCGAGGAGACAACCAGACGGTCCCCGAGCTGATGCGGTGCGGCCAGAATCTCCAGGAGCGACTCCGCCTTCTTCCGGGCTTGCTCCCAACTGGTCAGCCCCCCCAGGAGGACGACAAACTCATCGCCACCGAAACGCGACAGCGTGTCCTCTTCGCGTATATTTCTGCTCATGATGCTCGCGATATCACATAGCAGGGCATCGCCGACGTTGTGCCCGAGGCTGTCGTTGATGACCTTGAACCGATCGAAATCAAAGAAGAGGACCGCGAACTTGTAATCGGGATCGGCCCGGGTGTTTTGGATCGTCTGTTGCAGCCTCTTCTTGAAAAGTTCGCGGTTGGGAAGGCGGGTCAAGCGGTCGTGCTCGGCGTCTATCCGGAGCTTCTCCTGTGCGTTTTTTATCGCCGTGATGTCGGTACTGACCACAACGTATTGGGTAATCTTGCCCGCCCCGTCCTTAAAGGCGACGATGGTGGATTCGACCCAGTACTGGCCGCCGTCCCTCGCCTTCTTCATGATCTCTCCCCGCCAGATCTTGCCTCGTGAGATGGTCCTCCAGAGGCCCTCGTAGAACTCGCCGACGTGCTCGTCGTTATTGACCATGCTGTGATTCTGGCCGACTAACTCTTCACGGGTGTATCCGCTGATCCTGCAGAACTTGTCGTTGACGTAGAGGATGTTGCCACGGATATCGGCGATGCTGACAATCGCGTGTTCGTCCAGAGCGAGTTTCTGGTTCTTCAACTCCTGCAGTGCCAGTGCGATGCTCGCCTCACTTTTTGCCAGCTCGGCGGTGCGCCTGGCGACACGGTCCTCCAGCTCGTCTCTCGCCAACTGCAGCTCATCCAACGTATGCACAAGGTCATCGGTACGGCGATTAAACTCGTAGGCCAACTGGCCTAACTCATCCTCGGCGGCGTCATCCAGGCGACGATGCAGCTGCTGGCCATGCCCGCTAACCTGGCGCACCTGATTCGATAGACCGCGCAGCGGCCTGATCAACGTCTTGCGTATCAACAAAAACATAATTAGCAGGCCGGCTACCTCGAACCCCATAACATAGGAACCCACCTTCCATGTGGCCGTATCCGCGCTGGCGTAGAACTTGCTCATCGGAGTCACCGCGACGATCTTCCAGTGGGTCTGGGGGACCATAAAGATTGACACCATCACCGGCTCGTCGAGCAAAGACGTGCGGTCCAGGAACAGGCGAGTCACCTCCATCGTCTCTGCCGCTTGAGGCCTTGCTGGGTCCGACATGGCCGCGACGATGCCCCTGGCCTCATCCACGCTGATCTGGTAACTCCGCTCAGCGATCTGGCGTGCTAATTGATCGAAGTCTTGCCGACTGCCCTCGACCGCTTTTATCATGCGCCGGTTGATCGCATCCAGAGCACCGGCGATCGGTGCAAAGCGAGGGTCTATCTGGGCAAACTCTCCAGCATTAAAGTATTCTTTCACGGTATTACCGGCGTCGTCTTTGTGCTGTTGAACCACCATGTCCGTGTCGGGGAAGGATAGGAACTTGTTGTTCCGATCGACGACAAACATGTACCCGCCGAGCACCTTGGACGCTTCTTTAAGAACATCCTGCAGCCCTTCAAGTTTTAGGTCAACCGTCGCTACCCCGACCGCCTGATCCTCGCGCCACATCGGCACGGTACAGGTCACCATCGCCTGATAGGAGTAGGGGTCCATATACGATTTGGACCAATACGCTTCCCCGGGCTTGTAATACGTCGCAGGCACATACCACTCCTCGTTGTGGTAGCCCGCCCCCTCCGGGTCGTTATAGTCATCGTAATACTTCAGACCACCGTCCGGCTCCCTGCCCCAAAAGAAGCTGCGCCGCTGGACCTGCGGATCAAACTGATACGCCCCGGGCCATATCCCGCCACCCGCGACGAATGATTCTCGCTTTTCATAGTCTATAATATGGGGTACGACCCGCTTGTATACCGATTCATCGGGGGCTAACCGCTCACCAAGATTGGCAAGCGAGGTTGTCAGGCTCTCGATCAGATGGATCCGGTTTTGAATGTCGGAGACGACGCGGTTACCCATCTGCTCCTGAATATCCTGGCCCTTCTCGACCAGCAATGAACGCTCAACCGTAAACATGATCGCTACGGTCGAGCCAAGCATCCCAACAAGCAGTAATGCCTGGTAGAACGTGACCCTGAAATGTAGGCTCCGCCACCAAGACATCGGCCTACGGCTAGGCCCAACGCTGTGGGCGTCTTTCCATCTTGCGTCCATATAATATGTCTACCTCAATAACCAGAGTGACATTTCTCTAGATTAGTCACGGATATGAATCGTCAACCCTCCGTGTTGGGTAGCTCAACGCTCGCACTTAACCTACCTGTATATCGGCTAGCGCATGATCTCGCTGAATGCCCCCCCCAAACGTGACCCGATCTTTGGTATGTATAAAGTTACATTCAATTTTTATTGATCTTTGTCACCGCGACGGTTTTAAGCGACACCAAGAACCGATCATTCACCTACGCCAAAGCACAAAACGCACTGGGTTACGGGCCGAAGTTCTCCAACGCCCCGTGGTACTTCCAAAACGGCCACCTCTCCGACCACCTCAGCAAGACCAAATCCATATAATGTGCCGATGCTATGCGGCATCCGAGTCGAGTTGTTGCTTATAATCGAAGACGTAGACCTCGGCGTCGGAGGATGACATAGGCTTGGCGAAGTAATACCCCTGGCCCCATGTGCAGTTGATCGATTGCAGTGCCCCGACAACGTCGGCC
>JAJDCV010000073.1 GCA_029260675.1 Phycisphaeraceae bacterium | reverse complement strand
TTCACAACCCGAGTGCTGTGAAAAATTCATGAAATACTTCAGTCTGGCCTTGACTTTGCGTGCGATTCGTCTTTGTTTAGCTGTATCTATGTATTATTAATATACTTATGTACTATTTATGTTGGTGGCCCGGTGGCACTGCCGGCCGCGTCGACTTGATATGAACCTTATCACGCCTTCAAGTTATTAACAATTCGAGCCGGGCCCGGCCATCCACTTGAAAGACGGTTGGAGTATCGCCAGCCGGGTCGCCATCCACCTGAATCGGGGCGTGAGACCCGCAACGGACCGACAGCGTCGACGCCTGGCCGTGCGTCACATCCCGCCGATCAAGGTGTCTACCACGCATGACAGACAAGCCGTAAGCAAGCAGCGGTCCAAGCCCCGGACGATCCAACAACACCCAGTCCAGCAACCCGTCGTCACCCCGGCAGCCCGGCGGTGCGATGTGAAGCCCACCGCCGTAGGGAGGCAGGTTGAAAACAAACAGATGCGTACCGCTGAGTTCCCGGCCATCCACCGCCACGGTCAACCTTGGGTAGTCATACCCCAGGGAAGATGACACGACACGCGGCAGGTAACTAAGACGCCTTACACGTCTAAGCCCCCCGCTGCTCCCCCGGCTCCCCCGAGTCGTCCGCCATCGATCCATACGGTGGACCACCTCGGCGTCAAAGCCGACCCCGGCCATCAAGGTAAATAACCGACCGGCCGACTCCGATTCACTGCCCGTCACCCTGCCCAGATCCACCCGTCGTGTCCGGCCAAGCTCGATTGCTTCCGCCAGGGCTGTGGGCTCGCGTGTAAATCCGAAGTGCCTGGCGAACAAATTTTCATTCCCCATCGGTAGCGTCGCCAGCGCTACGCCGGGTTGATCGTCGCCCGTCGCAAGCACACCCGCCCGATCCAACTCGTTGACCACCGCCCCGATCGAACCGTCCCCCCCCGCCACTACCACGCATCGGCATACGCTACGAAACGTCGGGTCCACTAGTGCTGCCAGGCGTTCCTCGATGTCCCACACCACCCTGGGCTCAAGTCCTTTCGCGGATAGCGCCTCCACCAACTCGTCGACGTACCGGCGGTTCGGTCCCGACCCGCTGAACGGGTTTGCGCAGATCAATACGCCACGCGCCGCATTGGATTCGCTCTTAGCCATGTTCCTTTCCGGCAGATTCACCGTAGAGCACCGAAGCCCCGAGGTATGGATCTACCCGCCTTGGCTTAATAGTGCGGCGGCCGCTGCGATTCCAGATCGTCGGCTTCACCATCCGTCTGCGCCGATTGCTCGATCCGAGACTGCAACTGACCCATCTCAAGGCGGACCGCATCCAAGCTGTCGTGCAACTCGCGCACCACACCATCAAGGTCCGCAACGAACTTCTCAAGGTAGGCTATTTTTTCTTCGACGTTGGTCAGGCGTTCACTCATGCAGACATTGTACCGGCCGGTAAAAAAATCCACAGAAGTGTGGCACGGTCATGAAATCCACAGGGCTGACTCAGTGCTTCTTGAGAAACCCCACGGTCGACTGCAAAACCCGTTGGCGCAAACGGTCCAGGTCGGCACGGTCTTCGCTCTGCTTCAGGTCGTCGAGGTTCGCCATGCAGAATCGGCAGCCCAGGGTGTTCAGGTGGAAGTCGGTATAATCCTGCCAGGCGGCATCCAGCGTGCCCAGGTGGTATCCGCCGATGGTGCTGCGTTTGGGGCAGCTAGGGCGGTGGTCTTCCCAGACCTCGGTCAACAGGGCGTCGGGGATGTCTGGCTGATCGGTGCCAGACGATGAGCCTTCCTGTTGATCCATCAGGTGCTTGCGGATGCGTGCGAGGCTGCGGTGCTTGATGGTGGCGACGTGGCCGGGATCCGCGCCGACCGCCTGGCCGACCTCGGCGTTCTTAAGTTGTGCGTAAAACAGCAACTCGATGATCTGCAGATCACGGAAGTTCAGCGTTTCCTTGTAACCCTGCACCAATCCCCCAATCGCTCCCGCCAAAGCGCCGTGCATCTCCCCGCGGGTTTCTTCCCGGCGGGCGTAGGTGCTCGCCGTGGGATCGGACGCGGGTAGCCGGGCCTCGGGGCCGGTGTCGCTGTCGTCATCACTTGTACGCAACGTGTCGCGCAGCAGGCAGACGCTCCTGGCTCTACCGCGGTGCGAGTCGATGATCCGCCGACGCAGGATCGAGAACAGGTAGGTCTCCAGGCTGGAGTCGCCACGGAACCGTTCGAGCCCGCGCAGCAGCCCGATGAACGCCTCCTGAACCAGGTCCTCGGCGTCGCTGGCGTTACGCACCCGGCTACGCGCAAACGCCAGCAACCGCCCCTGGTAGCGTTCCACCAGTTGCGGCCAACCCTGCTCATCACCACGGCGGACCGCGTCCAGCAGGTAACGTTCGGCCTCGGAGAGTTTGTTCATTGCCGGCCCACACTAGCCAATCGGTTTCTAGCCCAAGACGAAAAGGGCCGATTACTGTCGCTGAACCTGATTATACCGGCTTAACGGCCTAGGGATTTGGCTCGGCGACAACTTCCACGTCAAACAGCGCTTCGTCATCTTCTCGCTGCCGCCAGTGGATTGAAAACGCCCCCCGGTCGCTGTCGTAGCGCCTGGAGACTATCAAGCGGCCGTCCATCTGTCTCTCCCCGTCCCCGCCACCGCCCCAGTTGGTTGGCCCACCGCTGCTGCGGCTGTAATGATTTAACCAGAGTAAACGCCCGCTACCCCTCACCGGCGAGATCCACAATTCATCGGCATAGAGCTTGCCGTCGGACTCATAGTGAAACAAGACCGCCTCGTTCACCCTCACGGTCATGTGTGTGCCGTCCAGTTCGTGCGCGGATTGGTAACCAAACTCGGCCAGCAACTCGGCGGTCAGTGGGAACTCGGCAATATCCTCGATCCCCATTTCCTTCGCGGCCTTCTTTATCTTGTCTCGCATCTCCGTGTGATCGGGGACACGGTGCGCATTGAGGTAGGCACGCATCAGATAACGGCGGGCCTCCTCAATCCGCTCCTTGCGGTGACTGTACCTGGCCAGGTCGATTAGGGTTTTAGACTCTGTCGGCTTTGTTTCGACCAACGACTGGTAGTATCGATCTGATTGATCTGATGTCATCTGCCGGGTCAGGCAGCCCATCGCTTCGAGATTGTCGTCGCTCTCCAACAGGCTGTCGATGATCTCCCGGGTCTGGGATTGGTCGAATCGGTGCTGGTAGCGCACGCAGACACGGCTGACTTCCCCGTGCTTTCGCTCCCCGTAGCCGTCGCGGACTTCAAAAACTTCGACCTCATGGGGGGAACCGTTCCACGCCCGGAAGTGATACCGATTGGTCTGCTCATCCTCTTCGAGGACCGCCCCGGAATCGATACGCCAGCCGGCATCGGTGTAGGTCTGATGGAATGCTTGCACGATGGCCCTGGGATTATCGGTTTCGGTGGTCCACAGGGCGTCGCGGTACCGCATCAGGCCGTAGCCATCGACAACCGGGTCCAGTTGGACGCCGTCGGGCCAGGGGATGGTGAGGTCTTGGGGATATTGGCCGATGAGCTCTTGAGGCCACTCAAAGTCGGTGCCATACGCGCTGTCCCATTCGGCGAAATTATCCGTGATACTGCCTGACAACTCCTCGGCGATGTTGTCGGCGATCAGTTTGTAAGGCGTGCCGATCTGCGTGCTCTTGCTGGTGTGATCGATTTCGCCGGTGAGTGAATACCGTAGCTGCGGCGGGGTGAGGTGATCGGCGTAGCCAGATTGGCTCCTGTGGGGCAACGTCCCGGCCGAGAAGTGTATGGTGGCGACAAAATCGCGATCTACAAAGGGCTTGCTGTCTTTTTGAACCTCGATCGACAGCTTCAAATAGGCGTCGTAGAGCCGTCCACCAAACTCTGGGGCTTCATTGGATGGGAATACATCAACTTCATCGACATAGTCCAATCCGATCAGGTCTTCACGCAGTTTGGCGGAAGCCTGATTCAGCACGGGGTGGTCATCCCCCAGCAGGACCGCGATCCGGCGTGCCGTAAAGACGGTGTTGGATGACGCTGAACTGCCTGTGCTGACGGCCTTGTTGCTGTTTGCTTCGATCTGGCCCGCGTGGTAATCCAAACCGCCGATTGTGGTGGCGCTCGATGTGAGAAATAAACCCAGCCCGTAGATACCCGCGATGACGAACACCAGCAGAGTGAATACACGGGCTATTCTATTGTTCGCTTTTCGAGCCACTATTCATTTTCCAATCAGATATTGAATGGCCCGGGTGCAACGGCTCGTCCCGGATCCTGCTTTCATGTCAGCATCGGTTTATCCCTGTCAGAACAGGAACCTCACCAGGAACACCGCCGCGGCGACCCCACCGACCGCAGCGAACCGTAGCGACCAAGCATAGTAGCCTTTCGTGGCCATATTCAGAAACAGGTAGGTCCCAAACACCAACCCGGCCAGCAGGACGAATGAGAAAAACGCTGACCGCTCGTGTGTAACACGCGAGTTGATCCCCTGGACAAGCGAACTGGCGATCGCCTCGACACGTTTGGGGGATGCGTCGATCAGGATCGCCTCGCGCCAGATCGTGGCCCCGTATGGCCGAGCGAAACTCTGAGTGAAACGATCCGACACGCGGTTCCTTGACACCAGTTCGTCGGCAACCCGCTCACGGAGCCAGTTGGGGTTCTTGGCCATCTGCTGCTCGTAGTGGTGCTGATCCGAAGCGGACAGCAGGTTGATCCTGGCTTTGGCCAATGGAAGCAGCGATTCGGTGGCGGCGACGAGTGCATCCTGCCGGGCTTCTTCGTTGGTGGTGTGGTCGCCGTGGGAGTAGGCGACCAACCAGTCACCGTTATCGAAGTTTTCGGCGAAGGCGCTGCGATCTTCGACCCAGGGTGTGTCAGCGAAACGCGTGGACACCGAGAAAGGCTTTCCGGAAACCTCAACCCGCAGCGCCAACCCACCGGTCTTCGTCTCCGCATGTTGTCCCCATCGGTTGTGGTTATCGAAATTAACTTCCTGGAAGACCACGTTCACCATCGCGTAGTCCGACCGATTACCAGACGGGGCTTTTTCCACCGATACGTACACCGGATTCTCGAGCTTTTGCCGGATACCGGAAGCGGCAGCGTCGAGTACCTTACGCGAGATGATCATATCTCGGTCGGTAACAGTATGGCTGTAGACAACGCCATCAAAACTTTCGCGCCAGACATAGATGGGCTGTGGTTCACTATCCGGAGTATCGGATATCTCCATCAACCGCTTGCCGACACGCCGGCCCAGCGCCTCGGCAGCCGACTCGAGCGAGGGATAGACGTCCGCCTCAAAGTCCTGAAACTCCTCGACCGCGGTGGACCAGGGATTACCGGCGACGGCGATGCCGGGGGTCGGGAGAGGGACCGATCCCTCTGATTCAGCGGGGGTAGGGATCAACTCGATGGCTTCGATGCGGCTGCTATCGTTGCCAAACTCCACATGGGTCTGTCCCGTGGTAAGTGTTGTATGGGTAGAGTCCGTCGTGGTTCGGGTCATGACTGGTTTCCGCACTGCCAGGAACAAGGTCACAACCGAGATCGCCACCAATGCCACGACCATCGCGATGCCCGCGGCAATCACCCCGCCGAAGGCGCGGCTCTTTCCTCGCGATCTGGTGACGAGAAAGACCAACATCGCGACAAAGATGAACCCACCGATGCCAAGAGCCAGGAGAACCAATAAACCGAATATGCTGGCGTGAGTTGCCATCACTTACGCTCCTTCCACAACTGGCGGCGCCACCGCCAACGTCTGTTTCTTCGGCGGCCAGGACAGAACCAAGACCGAGGCGGCCAGGAAGATAAGGGCAAACACACCCGCCGCCTGGTCGGTGCTGTTGAGGAATAATTCCACGGCCGGGCCGATCCGGTTGGCCTGGATGTCCGGCCCGACCACCTCCCAGACGTGGTGGTTGTAGTTCAGCAAGCCTGTCCCGATGCCCGTCGCCAGCATCAACCCACCGGCACCGGATATCGCACGGAGCATGTGTGCCACGCCCTCGCGTCGCCGGGCGGCGGTCAGCAGGACACCGCCGAGCCCCAGCAACCCGAACGCCAGCGGAAACCCGGCGCTGTGCATCAGACCGGGCCAGCCGTCATAGCCAAACCACTGATTCATGTCCGAGTTGAGCCCGGTGCCAAATACATCGGCCGCCACCGCATCGGGCAGCTGCACTGCAAGGCCCAGGCCCAGCGTCAGACCGACGAATATCATCAGCGACGCGATCAGTGAGAGCACCACGCTCAAAAGGCTGGGTAATAATGCAGCCGATTCATACGGGCCCGTCTGGGTCGGCGTGACGGGCCGGTGCTTCACGGGCTGCTCCTGGTCCTTGGTGTGTGTAGAACCGGGCTGCCAGACCGTCATCGGCCGACCCGCCGCGTCGGTAAACGCACCGGAAGCGATCATGATGATGTCGACAATCTGCCCGATCCCGAACAGCCCGAAGGTTAAGAGCCAGAGGATGCCCGTGCCGGTCTTCCCGGCGTAGAACCGGTGCAAACCAAAGATCGGGGCCCCCGTCACGAATGGGACGGCCGACAACAGCAGCGCGATCAGCCGGCTGCGCGGCGAGGTGTTCGCGGTCACCACCGCGGAGTAGGCGTTGACCTGCTCGGTCCGGTGCGCCGCAACGTGTTTATCTTGTTTGTGTTCCCTGGGGTGCTCGGGCTTGCGATGGCTATCGGTTAGGTCGGCGTCGTCATCATCCAAAGCCCAGTCTTCGGTGATGTGTGGATCGAACGGGCTGACCGCCTGGATGGCGAGCATGACCGCCGCCGCGGTGCCGATCGCCAGCAGCGAACTCATGTCGTCCACAAACCAGGACGCGATCCAGGCGAGAAGACCAGCGCTGACAGCCGAGCCGAACGAGAGCCGCTGTACCCGGCCCGGCGACATCGCCTTGGTCCAGTCCATCAGCAACAACGGCCCGGCGAGGGTCAGGATGGACATCATCTGGGGTGCGTCCCAGCCTCCCCCGCTAAACAGTAACACCCCTATGAACGCAAACAGCCCCGAGGCGAAGATCGCCATCCCGCCGACGGTAATCCGCCGAACGAACGAGGGTTCATCCGCAAGGGTCGGCAGCAATCTTTTGCGTGCGATCGAAAGCCCTAGCACAGCCCCCATCGCCGCATAAAAGGCGAACAGCATGTACGTCAATTCCTGTTGCGTCCCCGCCCCCGCAATCAGCCCCGCTCCCATCGCGACCGTGCCCAGGGCAATAGCCGCGAGAGTTCTTCGTTGCCCCGGCCGCATCGGGTCACGCAATGGATCGGCAAGCCTGCCCCGCCTGTCCGGTCGGTCGTGGAATACACGGCCGTAGGTCCTGCCCGCCTGGTACATCGCGCTTTTACCGGTAAGCTTCTCATCGATCTGTCGACCGACCCGGTCCACCCGACGCTGAACCACCTGTGCCGCGTGCTCTAATCGCTCATGGATATCCGTGTGTAGGTCGTCGTCGTGATGAGTTTCATCCATCGACGCACCCCCGACACGCACCTTCTTTGCGGCCTGCCCCGCGACCATGCTCAGGTCGGCTGCGGAGAAGCTGGCCATACTCTGCTTCATCCGCTCCTCGCCAAACACCGCCTCGACCATCTCGTTGACGCTCTGGTATCGCTGCGTCGGGTCTTTGACCATCGCCTTGGTGATCGCCGTCCGGAAAGGCTCTTCAATCTCATCGAGGTCGGGTTGTGAAGACAAATGCTTCATCAGGATTTCGCTTGGGGTATCACCCTTAAACGGGACCCGGCCGGTGAGCATCTCGTAAAGCACAACGCCCATCGCGTAGATGTCGATGCTGCGGTCGTACCTGCCCGCGCCGACTTCGGGGGCCATGTAGTGGACGGTCCCGACGGTCACGGTTTGGCTCTGGTGGCGGTCGGCGCTGATGGCTTTGCTCAGGCCGTAATCCCCGATCTTCACGTGGCCGTTCTCGTAGAAGATGTTGGCGGGCTTGAGGTCGCGGTGGACGATGCCGTGGTCGTGAAGATAAGAAAGCCCCTTGGCGATCTCGCGGAGGAAGAACGCGGTCTTCTCAGGGCCCAAGCCGTTGGGCGAATCGTCGATCAGGTCCGCGAGCGACGGCCCCGCGATGTATTCCATCAACACAAACGGCTGGCCTTGATCGTTGTGCTTGACATCGAAAATAGTAACCAGGTGCGGGCTCTTAAGGTTCATGCACTGGCTGATGCCGCGCAGCTCGATCTGCTCGTAACCCTGGACGGCCTTGAGCGCAACCTCCCGGCCGGCGTCGCTGACGGCGTAGTAGACCTCGCCGAACCCGCCGTGGCCCGCGGCGCTCTTGATCGTGTAACCCGCTAAGGGCTTGTCGCCGGGTTGGTATTGGTAAGTGTGCATCGTCTTATCCCGCCGGCATCACACCGGCCTTGCCTCGGCCGTCTACGAACCGTCAGGCCTCCATAACTCGAAGTGATACCGGGCCCACATTCACGGTCGTATCCATCGGCAGTCCGACCTGTGGGTCGTACGCGCCGGCCCCCACCTTCACCGCTTGCGGCGACTGGCAGATCAGCCGGCCGTCACGCAGATTCAGAATGATAGGCTCCTCCGCGGAATCGGCACGCAGGTGACAGGCCGGACCCGCTCCCACGACGAGTTGGCGGTCCAGCAGGACCACCCGCTTGACGTCGGCACGGACCAGCCGGGCACCTGTCAGTTCGATCACCGCCGTCGTGCTCGCCGCGTGGGGCAGACGGAAACGGAACCGGCACCGCGGGGACAGCTCGATCTTGTCACCATCACTAAGCAAACGGTCATTTGTCGGCTTGCCGTTGACCTTCACCTGTTGCGGGCTGCGCAGGAAATAATCGTCCTGTGCCCGTTGGATCGTCACGGCCGGGACGCTGGGGTCGGCGATCAGGCCGACGTCCGGGCGGTCCGGCGAGCTGACCGGGCCGATCGTGACCACGGCGTTGCACGTCGCCAACGCCGAGCCCGCGCCATCAACCTGGATTAAAAACTGTTTCGGCAACACGTCATGGCTCCCGCGCGGTGACTCATTCACCCCAAGATGATATGCGATCGGGGTGGTCGCCCGCGCATCGAACGGGGTGTGTGGACGACCGGCCGGTGTGGCCTGGGCTTGGGACGCGTACCCGTCCGAGATAAGTCCAAGCGGCCCCGATTCGAGCTCATCTCGGCTCGAAATAATCTGATCCGTCAACTTGATCGCTTGATCGATCCACCCGGCACGGGGAAGCAGCACCTTGACCCGACGCAGAGCCCGCCCGGCCGACCGTGCATCGCCCCGATGTAAGGCCTCGGAAGCTTGTGCAACCTGCCCGACCGCCTCACGCATCTCACGCACCGCCAGGTCGTCACCCGCCACCGGTGCCACCGCGCGGAGCAGCGCCTCGGCGGTATCGACTCGGCCACTTACCAACGCATCGCGGGCCTTGCCGACCGCTTGCTGCGAAAGCCGACCGGAAAGCTCATCCACCTTGCTGTCATAAGGGCGAAGTCGGCGGGCTTCCGCCAGGTGATGTCCGGCAGCGGCCCAGTCCTCGCGCTTCAACGCCGCGGCGCCACGTTCGATCGCGGCGTCGGCCTTGGCGCGGTGCAGGTCGAGTTCTTGTTGAGCACGCTCGACCCGGGTACTGTCGCCGTGAACCCCGCGCAACATCGCTACGCCCTTGGACAGGAAGCCCTCGCGGACATGCTCCCTGGCACCCTGCAAAGCCATGTCACGGCGGTGGGTCTCCGTGCGTTTCTGACCCATCAATTCAACCACCTGGCCACGCAGTTCCGAGACCTCCGCCTGGTGTCCACCTAACGTACCGGCCTTCTCACAGTCGGACAGCGCTTCGGGCAGACGCCCGGCTTTGAAGTGGGCCCGGCCACGCTTGACGTAGGCCTTGACCAGCTTCGTCGCCAGGCTCTGGCCGTGACGGTGTGATCGCACATCGTCACGGCTAAGCAGCTCGTGTGCCTCGTCGAGCCGACCGTCGGCCAACGCGACCTGCGCCTGTTTGACTCGCAGGAATGTCACCGGGAGATCTCCGGTTTGGGTTGGGTTGGTATCTGCTTGCGCATGCGGTGTTGATCCCACGCACGCTCACAGTCGTTAGGCGTGTCGCGGATACCATCCATAGATTCGTTTAGCGTTTCCTCGACCTGGTGCAGCATCGCCGCACGCAGGTACGCCAGTTCCCAGTCCGCAAGGCCGACCAGCATAGACTCACTCATGTGGTCTGCCTGGACAAGCAGGTTGGATTCCGTCGCGTTCATCGTCCAAGCTCCTAAGCTGTCCGCCCCCATCCCCCGCAACCCTCAAAAGTCCCGGGTTTCCCTGTGAAACCCTCATGATGTTTCGGTCTAACACCGCCGATTCAATCCTGCCGACCGGGCTCTCACCGATCGGGAGGTGTGTTCTATTAATTGCCCCCGCACCGTCGGGCGCTACGCCGCAACCCGACGGCCCGAGGACCGCATCAGCATCAGTTAAGCCTGCTCGCCTCGGCCAGACGCGCGTCTTCCGTGTCGTCCGACGCATCCGGGCTATCAAGCTCGGCCGTGGTCTCGGCCGGGCCGTACAGGTACTCATCGACCTGCGCCAGCAGATCGACTTCATCGATCACGCTGACCTCGATCGGCTGGACAAAGTCCGACTCACGCGCCAACACGCGCTCGGCCACATCCAGACGCTTCTTGATCTCGCCGATCAGCTTCTCGGTCTGCGCCAGCTTGCTGTTGTCCATCTGTACGCGCGAACCGACCGCCGCGGCCTGCACCAAGCGGTGCTGGCTCGCCAGGGATTCGATCCTGTCTTGCAAAAGTGACTTCTGGCTGCGTGTCTTCTGGAGCATCTGCTCAGCCGCGGCGAGCGTCGCCTCACGCTGGGTCATCAGACGTTCCTTGCCGGCCAGGATAACCTCGGCCTCCTTCACGCGGTCGAAACGCCGGGACAGGTCTTCCGCCACCTGCTCGCGGGTGTACTTACGCCCGCCGACCCGGTAGCTGGCCAACTCCACACCCATCACGTCACGCAGCTTCGCCACACGGGCACGCTCCTCGGTGAGCTTTTCAACACTCGCCTGGATGTCGGCCTTCAGCGATGCCAGCTCGACCTCTTCGGTCGCGATCCTTCGGACGTTCGCGTGCATCTCGGGGATGATCTCGTCGAGCAGATCCCGAGCACGGGTCAGCTCAAACTCGATCGGGACGCTGCTCTTGACGTGCCCACGCAGCGAATGGGCCGAGCTCTTGACGTAGCTCACAAAGTCCTTGCCGAACAACAGACCGCCAACCAGGGTCAGCCCCACGGTCGCGATCACACCGCGTTTAATCCACTTGCCTAACATCACAAATCTCCTTTATATAACGGTTTACAATCGCAACCGGTTCATGCGGATCACTCGTCCGCCAAGAGATAGTCGCCCCCGGATGGCGTTTATGGCGCGGGTGGATCAGATAGATAAGATTTTCTGCATCCCCAGCCTCGGGTGGAAACCCGCGGCTAAATATAGAAGCCCCTCGCCCCCCTAACCTAAACCCATTGCGACCACTTGCCGGCAATGGACCCCGCAGGTAACTTGCCTGCTCACACCGGCCGGTGTGGCGGAATTGGCAGACGCGACGGATTCAAAATCCGTTGGTGGCAACACCATGTGGGTTCGAGTCCCTCCACCGGCATTCACGCCAAAACTACACCAGGGACGCAATGTTCCAAACTAGAGTTAGATGCCTCGGACAGTAGAGGAGTGCTGTGATGCGATGGCTCAGATACTTCTTCACGACAGTATCTGTCTTCAGTGTTCTGCTGTGGGTCTTATCTCATCTATTTCATTTCACGCTTCAGGTTCCATACGGAAATACAGGGGGAGGCGTGTTCACTGATTTAGCATTGGGAAAAGCATTGGTGACAATCCAAACCAGTGCGCCTCCTAAATTTGCTGCCACTTCACACACTAGCATCTCAAAATTACCGCCACGCGGTACATTTGAAAGACAGTATCTAGCTGGCTTTATGAAAGCAGATAGTACATGGCCGTTGATCTTTTACGATTATGAATCAAACAATCTCTATCCAGGTCGAACATGGACCTTTAGATTCATTATGTTTCCCCTGTGGCTACCTTCAATTTTATTCAGCATCTGGCCCGCCATCTCACTAATACTCCACATCAAACGCCGCTACTTTTCACCAGAGATCTGCCGCAAGTGTGGGTACGACCTGCGCGGCTCGCCTTCGGGCGTTTGCCCGGAGTGTGGGCGGGCACCTAGTAAAGAAAAAACCCCTGCCGAGGCCGAGGTTTGATGAAGCGTAGTTGTATGTGTGAAGTCAGGCGGAGACTTCCGCGATCGCTTCGCCCATGAGTTTCACCGCGGTGTCGATCTGGGCTTCGCTGACGGTCAGGGCGGGGGAGAATCGGATGCCGGACTCGCCGCAGCCCAGGACCAGCAGGCCCTTGTCGAAGCATGCCATGACGATCTTGTTGCGCAAGTCCGGGTCGGGGGCGTTGGAGCCGTCGGTCTTGACGAACTCGGCGACGACCATCAGGCCCTTGCCGCGGACGTCGCCGATGGCGGGGAAGGTCTTCTGCAGATCGCGTAGCTTGCCTTGCAGGTGGTCGCCGACCTTTGTGGCGTTGTCGATCAGGCCGGCTTCTAACAGGTCGATGGTGGCCAGTGACGCGGCGCAGGCGACGGGGTTTCCGCCGAAGGTCGAGGCGTGTGCGCCGTAGGGCCAGTCCATCACCGATTCCTTGGCGATCATCGCGCCCAGGGGCATGCCGCTGGCGATGCCTTTGGCGCTGGTGATGATGTCGGGCTCGACGCCGTAGTGCTGGCACGCCCACATCTTGCCGGTCCGGCCGAACCCGGCTTGGACCTCGTCGCAGACCATCAGGATCCCGTGCTTATCGCAGAGCTCGCGGAGCCTGGGGAAGAAGTCGGCCGGTGGCACGATGTACCCGCCCTCGCCCTGGATCGGCTCGACGAAGATCGCCGCCAGCACCGACGGGTCGACCTTCCGCAAAAACAGCCGCTCGATCTCATCGAATGTGAAGTCCACGACCTTGTCCGGGCTTACCCCCCCGGCCGGCCTAAACGTATTGGGATAAGTCACATGTTGAACGCCCGGCACCATCGGCCCAAACTTCTTGCGCTGGATCGCCTTGCTCCCGGTCAGTGACATCGCGCCGTAGGTTCGGCCGTGGAACGCGCCCCAGAACGCCAGCACGTGCTGCCTCCCGGTGTGGTGACGCGACAGCTTGAACGCCGCCTCTAAGGCCTCGGCCCCGGAATTGGTGAAGAACACGCGGTTCTTGCCCGACATCGGCGCGAGTTCCGCCAACCGCTCGGCCAGCTCGATCTGGCTGCGGTAGAAGAAGTCGGTTCCGGACATGTGGATGAAGCGCTGCGTCTGTTCGATGATCGCTTCGACGACGTAGGGGTGGCTGTGCCCGCTGGCGGTGACTGCGATCCCGGCCGCCATGTCCAGGAACTTGTTGCCGTCCGGATCAACCACGACCGACCCGATCCCGCTCTCCATGACCAAGGGGTAATCCCGGGTGTACGACGGGCTGGTCACTTTTTGATCGCGCTCGGTCAGGGCCTTGGCCTTGGGGCCCGGCAGGCTGGTCACAAGCTGCGGGGCGCCGGGCTGTTCGGGGATCAGGGGGAAATTGTTGTGTCGCATCGGTTGGTTCCTAGACTGCTTAAAACAAAGGGGCAACTCAAATCCTACTCATCCTCTCGAATTGAAGGGAACACCGCAGTATAACAAATATAATAATTTGGGCCAGCCCAAAATCTAGCCAGAACGCCAGAAAACGGCATTAACGAGTCCTGAATGAGTGCGTGGCGTGTATCCTGTTAGCTCTATCCATAGGTTTGTGAAACTGAGGCCTTGGCTGGGTGATGCGTGAGCCTGGCCGAAAACCAGGTACTGAAGAAAGGGGCTGATCATGATGAAGCGATACCGGGTGTTGTTATCCATGGCTTGCGGGATCCTTACAGGAGCGGGGGTAACCCTTGGTCAGGACGCCGCGACTCGACCCGCCGCATCGACACAGGCGGCTACCGATGTGACGGACGGGGCTACTGAAGCGCTCACGATCACGCCACGGAAGATCCGTATCGGTGCGTGGAACATCGAATGGCTAAGCCAGCCGGACAAGCGTTACGGGGATGCCCAGGGGAAAACCCAGACCGCCGAGGACCTCGCCGACTACATCCTCGCCGCCCGGGTGGAAGCGCTCGCGCTGGAAGAGATCTGCCCGACCAACCTGGATAACCCGGAGAGCTACGACCCGGAAGTGGACGGACCGTTGGACAACGAGGTCCTGCGTGCGGCGTTGGAGATTGTTTCCAAGCGGACCAAGGGGGAATGGCTGTTCCGACTGTTTCCAAGCGCCGGCACCACCCGGTGGACCAACCAATTGACCGGCATCGCCTGGAACAGCACAAAGTTGACGGTGCTCGGCGAGTCTTGGCCGGTGATCGATTACGACAAGTCCCAGAGCAAGTCCTGGTACCGACCGCCCTGGGCGACCGCGTTCTCGACCGGGGAGGGCATGACCGACCTGGTCATCATCCCGATCCACATGAAAGCCTACGAGGAAGCCGCCCCGCACCGTGCCAAGGAAGCAGCCGAGCTTGTCGAAGCGTTAGCGAACTCCGACGGCGACCCGGATGTCCTGATCATCGGCGACTCGAACTGCCACAAGGGCGACGAACAGGCGATCGCGATTTACAAAGCGGCGGGCTTCATCGACCTGAATAAGCGTGACCTTCCGACACACGTCGGCACCCCCCCACTGGACCGCGTGTTCGTCCCCAAGGACCAGCCGGAGTTCGCCAAACGCTTCTTCCAGGTCTTCGACAAGCCCTACATGGCAAGACGCCGACTCAAACCCAACGGCTTCCACGAACGCTACTCAGACCACTTCATGGTCATCACGACCGTGCAGGCGGGGGAAGATGATGATTGATTGGATCAGACTATCTTGTGTCATCTACAAAGTGCCTGTCTGTACCAGCCGCGGATGAATATCCGCGGAACCTCGCATATGCATGCGAGGCTATGATCCAAACCGTTCGTGTGATGGTATACGAGAGACTCAATCCCCCTGCATCACCGGCAGGGTGACCAGCGCGTCACGCTTACGGGTCATCAGGGCGTTGGGGGCGTCGGCGATGGGGTGGCCCGGGCCGTTTTTGGTGGCGGCAGCGGGCTCGGCTTCGTGCTCGATCTCGTCGAAGGTTGTGTAGTTCAACCCCAGGTCCTTGAGCATCTGGTGGTCGTCCTTGGGGCTTCGGCCGAAGGTGGTCAGGTAGTTGCCGATCAGGAAGCTGGACCCGCCGGCGAAGAAGATCCAGCTCTGCATGTCCCGGAGGATCTTCTCCCGGCCGCCTGCGATCTTCAGTTCTTTATCGGGGAGGATGAACCGGAACACGGCGATGATCTGCAGCGCTTCAAGCGGCGTAAGCGGCTCGGTCTTGTCGTAGATCGGCGTGCCTTGGATCGCGTTTAAGAAGTTGATCGGGACGACGTCCGCGCCGAGTTCTCTTAGCTCAAACGCGACATCGAGGCGGTCGTTCCATTGCTCGCCCATCCCGAAGATCCCGCCGGAGCAGACCGAGAGGCCCGCGTCCTTGGCGGTCTGGATCGTGCGCTTGCGGTCGGCGTAGGTGTGGGTGCTGACGACATTGGGGAAGAAGCGTTCGCTGGTTTCCAGGTTGTGGTTGATCCGGCGGACGCCCATGGCCTTGAGGCGTTTGGCCTGTGCGTCGGTCAGTTCGCCTAGGGTCGCGCAGGGGCGGATCGTGCCCTGCTCAGCGGTCTTCTTGAAGAAGGGTTCCAGCCAGTCCAGTTCGCGGTCGGTCGGTCCCCGGCCGGAGTTGACAATCCCGAAGCTGGATGCGCCGTTCTTAAGGGCTTCGTCAGCGGCATCGGACATCTGCTCGACCGACATCTTCTCCGGGCTGACGTGGGTGCTGTGGTGCTTGGATTGGGAGCAGTAGCCGCAGTCTTCGCTGCAGGCGCCGACCTTGCCGGTGACGATCGAGCAGAACTTGACCTGCCGACCGACAAAGCGGATGCGGATCTTGTTGGCCCAGTAGAAGAGGTCGTAGAGCTCGTCGCCGCGCGCCTGGGTCAGGGCCAGGGCGTCGTCGCGTGAGACGGACTCACCGCCGAGCACTTTTAGAGCGATCGCCTCGATACGGTCGGCTAAAGGCTCGGTGTGTGTCTGGATCATTCAGCGATCATCCCTGATGCGCGTTATCAAAAGCTGTCGGGGTTTATCCCGCCGGTTTGGCCTATCAACGCCGTCCACGGCCGCCGGCGTCTCGGTCCTCGCCATCGTCGCCGCCACCGCGGCTGAACAGGTCGCCGAGGTCAGCGCCGCCGGACAGCTCGATGCGCTTGCGCGCCAAGTCCAGCCGGTAGATCAGCAGACGATCCGTGGCGTTGTTGATGATGAACAGCGACTCCTCGTTGGACCGGGTCTTGGCGGTCAGGAGCGTGAAGTTGTTGCGTGAGATCACCAGCGAGGCGTCTGCGGTGTTGGGCATATCCGAGACCTGCACGAGCAGCAGGCCGGCAAGGATAAAGGCCGAGGCGATCAGGCCATAGCAGGCGGTTTCAATACGGGTCATACCGAGTCTCCCGATACAAAGATCAGAAATAAGTGTCCGATGGTACGCGGTCTACTCAACGGCTTAGCGTTGGCTCGCGGGGCGTGAGGTGTCGTCGGAGACGTTGCGTCCGGCGATCAGTTCCAGGGTGTTGTTCGACCCGTTGAACAGGATGGCGGCGACACGGCCGGAGCGCATGTCGATAATGTAGACCGCGGCCTGGGCGTCCCGGCCGGTGACGTCCCCGGCGATCATGAGGTACTCGCCGCCGCCGCTTCCGAACTGCGCCGCGGCGGGTTCGGGGCTGAACGCCGCGACCACCAGCGACGCCAGCAGCACCGCGTTAATCAGGATCAGGCCCGCCAGTGAGCGTCTATTCATGGGGAAACTCCTTGATTGCATCGCGGCACCCGGTCGCCGGGAGCCTCTTGTGGGGTGGATCAAGCCGTATCAGTCCTGATGGCCACGCTTGGAACTCATGAAGCTGCCGACGGCGATCATCATCATGAGGAAAAACGCCGCCACGATCGAGGCCCAGGGCTGTGCCATCGTCGTTTTAGGCGAGGGGGCCTTGGTCGCTTCCTGCGCCAGCACGGGCAGGGCCGTCAGCAACAGCGTCAACACGGTGGTGGGCAGGTGCATCCATCTCATGGCAGAATATGATAGGCGGGACACGGTGCCGTGTAAATGAAGACGGGGCCAAAGTCTGGGCTCATATGGTTTGCTATGGTGGACCGCCGAAAGCGGGTATACGCAACCGTCAGGAGACGCGCGATGGGCACAATGGCCTGGGGGATATGGCTGGCGGGGGCTTACCTGGTGGGCTCAATCCCGTTTGGGCTGTTGATCGGGCTGTCCCGCGGGGTGGATATCCGTGACGCCGGCAGCGGCAACGTCGGCGCGACCAATGCCGGGCGGGTGCTGGGGACCGGCTGGGGGCTATTGTGTTTCGTGCTGGATGTATGCAAGGGGCTGGTCCCGACGCTGGGCTACGGGCTGTGGT
>JAJDCV010000072.1 GCA_029260675.1 Phycisphaeraceae bacterium | reverse complement strand
GACCCACTGTTCGTGTCATGATGGCCGAAGAAGATGTTGTTGCCCCCGGTCGGGATTGTAAAGTCGGCGGTATCGACCTGGGCGATCAGCAGGCCGTCGACGATCCAGGTTACGACGTTACCGACCTTGAAAATCCCGACCTCGTGCCAGGCCATCCCGGCCGCACCGGGCTGAACCAGACCCGTCTGCTGCGGAAACAACGCCGTCTGTGCCACGGGCGGGAGGACACTGCCAAACTGGTCGTAGTAGCTGTTGCTGGCGTTGCGTCGGTTGTTACTCTCGCCGGCCAATTCATCCGGTGCGGAGTAGACATCGACGCCGTTGGTCTGCTCATCGCCCTGGTATGAAAAAGTGTTATCAGCCGAGTAAGCCCGCCAGTCCGCGCTGGAACCGCCGTCGCCGGTCGCCGCGAACATCACACTGTCGAGGTTGGGTGATCCCCACTCTTGCGGGCTTGTACCCGCCGTCAGGACGCCAAATGTGGAGGCCTGCGTCGATCCGCTGCCTCCGCCGGGGAACGGCCCGATTGTGTTCGACCACCAATCAAACGTCAGCAGGTAGTCGCCCGTGCCAAGGTCCAACCCGGTGGGCGAGACGCTGAAGCCGCCGAAGGTGGCGAATAACTCGTTGGCACGGAGCCGCAAGCCGCGCGTGGCACTGTCACCCGTGCCGGAGTTGGGGGCCTCGGGAATCCCCGAGAGGCTGTAATCAAAATAGAAGTCGGCCGTGCTGTCGGTTGTGGTGCTGGCGTTCATTGTCCAGTCGGCCGACACGTCGGTGTTAAAGTTTTCACTGAACACCTGCCCATGCGTCCAGGCCGATGCCATCATCATTGTCGAAATCACAGCCGCTGCCTTAATCGCGTTCATCATCTCTCCCCTGTGTTTACAAATATCCCCGAACATAACTGACCCGACACGTCTTGCGTTGTTTCTCTTGTCGCCCCTCACGCCGCCTGGGTCAGTGACAGGCCCGGCGCATCATCCGCACTCTGATCGCTGGCCTGCGCTCCCGGATCCCCCGGGCTGTCGGCCAGACGCAACTCCTGCACACGCGACCGGTCGGCGTCCAGCGCAGCTGCCAGCGAATCCTGAGCCCGACGCACGCGAGCCTGGCTCGACCACTCCGCATCCATCTCGCAACGCAGGTCAAGCAACTCCTGCTTCTGATCATTCAGCTCGGTACGCGACCGCTCCAGGTGCTGACGCTCGGCCTCCAACGCTTGCTGCGTCTGCTCGGCCTGGGCCTTCTCCTTGTCAAACATCAACCGGGCACGCTTGAGCGCATCCAGGTCCAAATCCAGGTGGGTCCGGTCGTGCTCCATCTGACGTGTCGCCTCGTCCAGTTCGTTCTCGCGCTGTTCGATCTTGACCAACCGGGCCTGCACATCCTCATTGGCCTGACGCTGCCACTGACGCAGGCTCTCGCAGCGCTGCTGCAACTCGTCCAGCAGCGTCGCGGCATTCGGCAGGCTCGCGGGCACGTCCAGCGGACTCGGCTGGGCCGGCACGGAGACGCCGCGGGTCGATGGGGGTTCGGCCTCGGGGGCGCTGGCCTGGGCGGCGGATCGGGTCTTGGTTTTAGGTTTTGACTTGCCGGCTCGGGACGAGGTGTCTGTCTTACTGGCGCCCTTGCGCTGCTTCCGCTTGGCCATAGCCTTCTCCCTGGTATAAGAAAAACGTGGACTATCTGTTTCATCGTGTTTTCAGGCCCCGGTCTTCAGGTGCGGTTGGTCGGGCATCCGGTCGATACCCACCAGACGCCGCGGAGGACACCCTTTACAGTCCCCGGCACAATCCGCCGATAACCAACCATAGCCGCTGTCTGCGTCCCTCAGCGCCAAGCGGGCCGTGGGTTCATGGAGGTCAACATGGAATCATCTGACATCCCGATCGAACAGCGCAACGACTGGGCTGTGGTGGCCGTAGACAAGCCGATGCTGACCAGCCTCGAGTCGGACCGGCTCCTGGGGTCGCTACGGGGCTACCGTAAACAGACCGGGTGCGTCCGTTTCGCCATCGACATGGACGGCGTCGACTTTATCGACTCGGCGTGCATCGGTTCACTGGTGACCTTCCTGATCGAGCTGGACAAGGCCGGCGGCAAGCTCGTGCTCGCGGGCTGCCAGCGGACCGTCGAAGACCTCCTGAAGATCACCGGACTGACCTCGCACATGATGTTGATCCCCTCGATCCAGGATCTTGAGGAATACGAAGAGACAGACGGGCAGGCCGATTAGTCATGCATAGACGCAGCATAAACGGGCGGACCCGCAGACGGGCCATGAGCTTCAGACAGGCCGGCATCCGCTGCATCATCGTGGCGATCATGGCATCGGCCGGGGGCTGCGGCGACGGTCGGATCGATGAGTCCAAGCTCTACCAGGGCATGGACCGCTCCAGCATCATCGCCCACTTCGGCTCACCCGACGCCCGCAAGACCCACGACAACGTCGAACGGCTGACCTACAAGGACGGGGACAACTACCAGTACCTGATCCTGCTGATCGACGGCAAGCTCGAGACCTGGCACCACGACCGCATCTACAAAGCCAACCGCTTCTCGAACATCCGTGGCCGGGATAAGAACAATTAGCACCGACCGATAAGTTGATCCCCCCCGCCGGGCAGGACATCCCGGCCCCCAACCGCCGAATCAAAGAGACAGCAGTCCCCCCGGCCGCTTCGCTGCAAGACGCGCTGCCGGCCGTATCACCTTGCACAGGAGGCCGACATGGCTGGCAGAATCATGAGCTTTGGATCATGGAAGCGATGGCTGGGCGACGCGGTGGCGCTGCGTCAGGCCCCCGACGAGTTGGGCCTGTCACCCGCACAGGTCGGCAAACTGATCAAACGCAAGAGCCTGCCGGTCCACGCCTTTAGGGTCCCAAGCGGGGCCGTGATCCGCATGGTCCGCCGCAAAGACCTGGACATGGTCAAAGCCAGCCTCACCCCACCTAAACTCGACGACCTGGTCGAAGCCATGCAGATCATGGTCTCCCAGGGATAGGCCCCACCCCAACCTTACACCGACCCGTTTAGCGGGCGATCGCAGATCGTCGTACGGCTTCACTTTGCGCATCCCCATGACCGGCCGCGGACGCTAACATATCCACGATGATGCGCGCCACCTTGTCCACCCTGTTTGTGTCTCTGTTGATCGGTG
>JAJDCV010000071.1 GCA_029260675.1 Phycisphaeraceae bacterium | reverse complement strand
CTCCGCGATCGACTCACCCACCAGCTTGGCGTCCAGGTCGGCGTTGGGGACCTCGATGCAGTTGATCGAGACGTTACGCCCGGTCAGCCGCTGAAGCTCCGCGGTCAACGCATCGATCTCGGAACCCTTGGGCCCGATCACCAGCCCGGGCCGCGCGGTCTTGACGATGATCTTCAGCTCTTCACGGGTCCGCTCGATGTGGATGTCGCTCACCGCGGCGTAAGGCGCCTTACGGTTGAACCGGTAGTCGCAAAACTTGCGGATCTTCTGGTCCTCGACAAGCAGCTCGGCGTAGAGCGCCTTGGGCGCGTACCAACGGCTCTTGTGGGCCTCGGTGATGCCGACGCGGAAGCCGACTGGATGAACTTTCTGTCCCATATTGAACCCTGTGTTTCTGTCGCCTGGGCTTTGCCGCCCGGGCATGAGTTAACGTCGTTTCCCGGCCTGGTCCACGGTCACGGTGATGTGGCTGGTACGCTTAAGGATCGGGTGCGCCCGGCCACGGTCTTTGGGTTGGAATCGCTTCATCGTCGGGCCGCTGTCAACCCGAACCTCGGACACCACCATCGCCAACGCCTCACGGTCCGAAAGCCCCTGGGACTCCTGCGCGTTGGAGCGTGCGGCCTGCAGGCAGTTCTTCAGCAGCACGGCGGCACGCTTCTTCGACAGCGTCAGCACGTTCATCGCGTCAAAGACGCTCCTGCCGTTGATCATCTGCGCGACAGGCCTGGCCTTGGTCGGGCTGATCCGTGCGCCTCGGTGTACGTTTGTGTAAGCCATGTTTACTAGCCTTTAGCTCTTAGCAGTTAGCTTTTAGCTCTGTCTGTTTTACGTCCGTCGTCCTTACTTGCACCGGCTACTAGCTAATCGCTAATAGCTGTCGGCCCCCGTTCTTACCTGACCCCGCCCGCCCGCTGCGCCTTGGTCCCGGTGGTGTGCGCCCTGAACAGCCGCGTCGGGCTGAATTCGCCGAGCTTGTGCCCGACCATGTCCTCGGTCACGAACACGCTGTGGAACAGCTTGCCGTTGTGGACCATGAACGTGTGCCCCACGAACTCCGGGACGATCGTGCAGGACCGGGCCCAGGTCTTGATCGGGTCGTGCCTGCCCATCTGGTTGAGCTTCTCCACCTTGCGGTAGAGCTTCAGATCAACAAACGGGCCTTTTTTCAGTGATCGTGACATTCGTTTTTGCCTTTAGCTCTTGGCTGGCGTCTTCTGTTTCTTACTTCAACTTGATCTGGCCGTACCGCTTGGACACACGGCGGCGGATAATCAGTTTGTTCGAGGCCTTGCCGCGTGTCCGCGTCCGGCCGCCCTTGGCGGGGACACCGGTCGGTGACGCGGGGGCACGGTTGCCCTTGCTGCGGCCGTCACCACCGCCCAACGGGTGGTCGTGGTGGTTCTTCGCCACGCCCCGGGTGTGCGGCCGACGACCCATGTGGCGGGCCCGTCCCGCCTTGCCGATCACCACGCGGTTGTGGTCCGTGTTCCCGACCTGACCGATCGTGGCCCGGCAGTCCAGCGAAACCCGGCGGATCTCACCAGAAGGGAACACCAGCGTCGCCCACTGGCCTTCTTTATTGGTCAGCCTGGCGTAGCTGCCAGCGGATCGGCAGACCTGGCCCCCACGGCCGGCGACCAGCTCGATGTTGTGGATGTTCAAGCCAGCAGGGATCAAACCCAGGGGCATGTTGTTCCCGGCCTTGGGCTCGACCTTCTGCGGACTGGACACGACCGTGTCGCCGTCGGTCAGCTTCAGGGGGGCGATGATGTACCGCCTCTCGCCGTCGGCATACTCCAGCAACGCGATGTTGCACGTGCGGTTGGGGTCATATTCGATCCCGATGACCTTCGCCTGCACGTCGTCCTTGCTGCGTTTGAAGTCGATCCGGCGGTAACGCTGCTTGGCGCCGCCGCCTCGGCTCTGCACGGTGATCTTCCCGTGGTGATTGCGACCGCCGTTCTTGGTCTTCTTCACCAGCAACGACTTCTCGGGCCGCTTCTTGGTCACCTCGGAGTAGAGGTTGACCGAGGCGTTCCGCCGCCCGTTGGTCGTCTTCTTGTATATTCGAATGGCCATGATCTTTTTCTCATATAGCCCGGCCATCTTGGCCGGGTCGTGTGCTTTTTAGAACAGATCGATCCGGTCATCACCGGCGAGCTGCACGGTGGCGCGTTTCCAGTTAGACGTCTTGGCGGGCCCGAACTTCGTTCGGAAGTACTGGCCCTTGCGGATCTGCGTGCTGACCCGCGCGACCTTCACCCCGTAGATCTTCTCCACGGCGGCCTTGATCTGCGGCTTGCGGGCACGCATGTCGACCTCAAAGCTGTACCGGTTGCGGGCCTCGGTTTCCCAGGCGCTCTTCTCGGTGACCAGCGGCTTCTTAATAACGGTGGTGGGTTCCATTACTGGGTCGCCTCCTGTTTGGCCTTGGTCAGCTCATCGCTGGTCACCTTGCCCAGGTACGCCTCGAAGGCATCCTTATCCACCAGCAGGTAGCGGTGGTTGAGCAGGTCGAACGCGTTGAGGCGGTCGATCTGGGTGACGTTGACGTGTTCGAGGTTCCGGGCCGAGGCGGCTTCGTGGCCGCAGACAGAGGGGAGGGCGACCAGGCAGGTCCGGTCGATCTTCAGCGATTCAAGCAGGGTGCTGAAGTTTTTGGTGTTGGGCTTGTCGTAGTCGAGCTTGTCGACGATCTTGATCTCGCCGTCGATCGCTTTAGCCAGGACGGCGTTGCGGTTGGCGAGGCGGCGCATCTTCGCGGGCATGTCCTGCCGCCAGGAGTGCGGGCGTTTGGCGAACCCGTGCCCGCCGTGCCGCATGATGTTCGTCCCCGCCGGGCCGCGCCGGGCGTTGCCGGTGCCCTTCTGCTTGAACAGCTTGCGGGTCGAGTACGCGGTGTCGGCCCGGCTGCGCGTCCGGGCGGAGCCCTGCCGAAGGTTCGCGTGGTACCGGACATACGCCTGCTTCAATAGCCCGGGACGCACCTCGCCGCCGAGCTTCTGCTCGTCGACCTGGATCGTCCCGACTTCTTTGCCGGCCTGATTATGGACTGTGATATCGATCATCTTGGGTCACCTACGGTCCCGCGGGGGGATGCGTGTGTTTCGCCGCCAGGGCATGGCCCACAACTGGGCCCGATCGGGTTGCCCCACGACTCGGCTGTTAAACCGAATTGTTGTGGCGTGGTAGTTTCTTTGGAGCCTAGAGTGAGTAGCCGTAGCTACCCGCTAATGCCCTTCCAGACTTTCTACGCCTTGGCGAGCCTTGCCTTTCCCTTGTAGAGGCGTACCGCCTCACGGATCATCAACAAACCCTTGTTGGCACCGGGCACCGGGCCCTTGACCAGCAGCAGGTTCTTGTCTTTATCTATCCCGACGATCGGCAGGCTACGCACGGTCACCCGCGAGTTGCCCATCCGCCCGCCCATCCGGATGCCCTTCTTGGGCTTACCGGTACCCAGGTTCGAGCTGCGGCCGCTGACCGAGCCCGGCGAACGGTGCTTACGCTCCACGCCGTGGGTCGCAAGCTGGCCCTTAAAGCCGTGCCGTTTCATCACACCCGCCGTGCCCTTGCCCTTGCTGGTGCCGATGACGTCGACAAACTTCACTTCATCGAAAACCTCGACGGTCAGTTCCTGACCCAACTCATAGGAAGACGACTCACCGTCACCCAGACGGACTTCACGGTGACGCCGCTTGGGGCCCAGCCCCGCCTTGGCGTCGTGCCCGATCAGTTGGAAGGTCGAATTACGGCCCTTCACGTCGTCGTAAGCGATCTGCACCGCCTCGTACCCGTCGGCCTCAGCGGTCTTGACCTGACTCACGAAGCAGGGACCGGCCTGGATGACCGTCACGGGGATGTTGTTCCCGTCGTCGTCGTACAGCCGGGTCATCCCGATTTTCTTACCTAGTATTGCTGCGGGCATCGTCGTCGTCTCCGAGGGGGCAAACCATCTTGCGGCTGCGGATCGTGGCTCTTCTCGCCAGAGGATCACGCCCCTGTTTTGATCGTCCCAGTCTATCTAACAAACAGGCGGGCTTGGGCCCGCCATCTCGCGTGCCCCGTGGGCTACGCCTTGATCTTCACAAATACACCGGCCGGCACGACCAGGCGGTTGAGCGCTTCAACCGTGCGGGCGTTGGGCTCGATGATGTCGATGATCCGTTTGTGTGTGCGGATCTCGAACTGCTCACGGCTCTTCTTATCGACGTGCGGGCTACGCAGCACCGTGTACCGCTCGATCCGCGTCGGCAGCGGAACCGGACCGGCAACCTTCGCGTTGGTACGCTTGGCGTGGTCCACGATCTCACGAGCCGAGGCGTCCAGCGCCTGGTGGTCGTAAGCCTCCATCCGGATTCGGATCTTGCCTGCTGTCATCGACGATAGCCTCTACTCTCGCGTTACTTACGCATATTCACCCGCCGCGGACGCCGCGACAGAATGAGCCGGGTAGTGTACCCACCCTGATAGGCTTGTCAATTCAGGTAAGCCGTTTGCTCATAATGCCCACGGATGGCCTCGTCCGGTGCCCTTCGCAAGGTCACCCCCAACAGAACCACCGCCTGATATTCATACTGAATCGCTAGACCCTCACCGGGCCCAGCCACGCAAATGCTTTACTAACAAAGCTTAAAGATCCCGGCACGCCTCCTCCAACACCTGCTCTTCAACAAAAATCGGGATCTCGTGCGCCACCCCCAGCGCGATCGCGTCGCTTGGCCGGGAGTCGATGTCAACCACCTCATCGCCCCGACGCAGATATAGCCGGGCATAAAACGTGCTCTTTTTCAGGTCGCAGATCAGGATCTTCTCCAAGTCCGCACCCAGCCCCTCGATCACGCTCGCCAACAGTTCGTGGGTCAACGGCCTCGGCGGGAGCTGGCCCATCAGCCGACGCTCGATCGCCGCCGCCTCGGTCAGCCCGATGACGATCGGGAATACCCGCTCACCGTCGACCTCCCGCAGCTCGACGATGTGCATGTCGTCGGTCTCACGGATCAGGATCCGCGATAGTTCCATTTGAACTGCCATCAGTCGTACTCCTTACCAGATCGCCCTATCCTGAACCCAAAATCCTCGGCCCACCTCAAAATCACCCGGACCGTTTCCCCTCGGCCTGGTTAAGTGTATCCCGAACCCGCATCCGATATCGACCGATGTGGATCGGTAAAAATCGACCCGTCTAACGCAGGGGGCTTACACTGGGGCTCAAATGTCTTGGCGATGGAGCCAGGCGAAATTCAATGGGGCGGTTTCAACAGCGGCTTGTCCGCTACCTGTCGGCCTCTGCCGGCCCCCGTACGGTTGATGCATGAACAGCACCCTCATCGCAGAAGATTATAATTCGCGTAAATCAATCGTGGCAAATCCTACAACCATAGCCTGCGGGTGATGTCGCGGCGCCTAAATACGCCGTCCCACCGCTGAACGTCCCCCACCGCGACCCCCTGCTGAGAGACCACAATATGCGATATTCGACCGCCTTGGTGTTGTTCATCACCCTCTTGGGGACGGCCCCCCTATCTGCCTCAACCAAACCGAACATCATCCTCATCCTGGCCGATGACCTTGGGTGGCAAGACGTCGGGTTTTCAGGTGCCCAGTTCTTCGAGACCCCGCACATCGATCGTCTCGCGACCCAGGGGATGACCTTTACCGCCGCGTATGCCGGGGGGCCGAATTGCTCACCTACCCGCGCCAGCCTGATGACAGGCACGTATTCGCCGCGGCACCATATCTATACGCCCGGCGGCAGATCAAAGGGGGATCCACGGTACATGCGCCTGCTGGTCCGCGCCCGCGATCGAGATAACAAGGCCCTTGAGAGAAAGGCCGCAAAACAGTTTGAGGTAACGAATCAACTCGACCCCGCAATCATCTGTATACCCGAAGTCCTCAACAAAGCGGGGTACACCTCCGCACGCCTGGGCAAGTGGCATCTCGGCAATGACACGCAGGGCTTCGACCTCAGTTCCTCCAACGGCCGGGGTGGGCCCGACGGGATGTTCTACGGCGATATCGATGTCGCTGAACAACTCACCGATCGCGCAATCGAGTTCATCGAAGACAACCGGCGGGGCCCATTCTTCCTCTACCTCAGCCACTTTGACGTCCACCTGCCACACCGTGCACGTGACAGCGTAACCCAACGGTACGAAGCGAAACTCAAGGAGATCCCCGAGGCGGCAAGACAGAACTTCGACCCGGTTTACGCCGCCATGATCCAAGCGGTGGATACTTCGGTCGGCCGTGTCGTGGCCAAGGTCGATGAATTGGGCATCGCCGAGAACACCCTCATTATCTTCACCAGCGACAACGGCGGCCTGAACATCGTGTCGCAGCTGGCCCCGCTCCGCGGCCAAAAAGGATCGCTCTTCGAGGGCGGCGTCCGCGTACCAACCTGCATGCGATGGACCGGCGTGATCGAAGCCGGATCGACCTGCGACACACCTATCACCAGCGTCGACTACCTGCCCACCGCCGCCCACCTCGCCGACGCGGCTCTCCCAGAGTCTCAGCCAACCGATGGCGTGAATATCCTCCCGCTACTCCGCAAACAGCAGATCCCCCAGCGCAGTATCTACTGGCACTTCCCGATGTACCTGGCGTCACTGGTGAGTAACGACGACTTGGCCATCGAGTTGCCCGGAGGCGAAACTTACTTTTGGCGTGCAACCCCTTCCACCAGCCTGCGCCGCGGCGACTGGAAGCTCATCGAATATCACGAGAACAACACCGTTTCTCTATATAACCTCAAAGACGATCCCGGCGAACAGCACAACCTGGCCCAAGCCATGCCGGACCTGACCGCCGAACTCCGCGCCGATTTAGATGCCTGGCAGGCAACCACCAAAGCCCCCATCCCCACCGAGCCAAACCCCGAATACATCCTGCCCTGAAATCACAGAGCCACGTCGAAGAACGGGTATTGAGACATCAAGCCCGGCGACGATGCTCATGGGTTAATGCGACCGGCCCCGCAAGGCTTAAAACCCATAAACCCGCCAAATTAATCCGGCACACGGACCAGGGCGTGATACCCCCCGTCCTGATAGCTCGTGACCCGTCCGGCGGGCCAGGCCTGTTGCTCGTGAACGATCTCGCCTTTGACCAGACCCGCTAGCCACCTGGACTGGGCCCGGTTCTCTTCGTGTTCGAGGCTGCATGTGCTGTACAGAATGACCCCGCCGGGCCCGACCCAACCGGCGGTCTGGCGGATGATCTGTCGCTGCAAGGTGACCAGCGAACTCAGCGCCCGGCTGTCAAACCGATAACGCGCCTCCGGCCGACGCGCCAGCACCGCGGTATTTGAACACGGCACATCCAGAACCAGTAGATCCAGCTTCTCGGGCGGCTCGCTCTCCGGGCCGACGACCCGGACGTTTTCAAACCCACGGACCGAGGCTTGCAACGCTGACCTCCGGGCGTCGTCGATGTCGGTCGCACCGATCTTCGCCCCACCGTGTATCGCCGCCAGTTGCCGGGTCTTCGTGCCCCGCCCGGCGCAGAAGTCTAACGCCAGGGAAACCTTCAAATCACTCGTGCTCTCGATCGGCTTGGCAGACGCCGGGTCCTGCACACGCCGAGACGGATCCTGTTTCAAAAACCCCTGCAACGCACCGTGATCACCACGCCAAACGACAAACCCAGCCTCAGCATGCGGCTGATACAACTCGGTCGCCTCACGATCAAACCCCGCTTCGACCGCGGCAATCACCGGCGGCGACTCTACGCCGTGCAGACAGTAGTCGCGCGTACGCTCCTCGCCGAAGGCGGTCATCCAACGGTTGACCAGGAACAACGGATGGCTGGTGGCGATTCCCAGGTGCCTAGCGGTCTGCCCCATCACCGGCAACACCGGCTCGGACAGCCTCACGCAACCCCCATCCAACGGCAGCAGGTCGCGCGCCGGCTCCCAGGCCTGATCCGGCTCCACCCCCGCCACCATCTGGGAAATCTTCCGCAGCACCGCATTCACAAGCCCCGCCGCGCCGGGACGGATCCGATGCCGCGCCAGCTTCACCTGCTCATCCACCACCGCGTGCGCCGGCAGCCGGTCCATAAAAACCAACTGCGCCGCCCCGGTCAGCAGCACGCCCTGCATCATCGGCTCCATCGAACGCAGCGGCTTGCTGAGCACGCGGTTCAAAAGGTAATCAAGCGTGATCCAGCGCTGAAGCGTCGTCCGGTGGATCGCGGTCGCCAACGACGAATCCTGCGGGCTTAACCCCGAGGTGTTCAGCGACACCGCGGGGAGGTCGGGATAGCGTTTGGCGGCACCCGCCAGCGACGAGGCGGCGGCCCCTCGTGCGTTGGGTGGGCGTGTCGATCGGGTTTGCATGGGGAGGGTCAGGCGGGTTTGTGTTTGCTCGATTTGTCAGGCTCTTGCGCCGGCTCAGCGGGCGCGATACCCAGCGCCTTGTGGACCTCTTCGAGCAGTTGATCGACCTTGAATGGCTTGAACATCACGCTGGATAGGCCGTCCTGGCTGGCGCGGACGATCGAGTGGTGCGGGTCGTAACCAAACCCCGTCATCAGGATCACCGCCATGTCCTCGCGCTGCCGCCTCGCCGCGGCGAAAACCTCGTACCCGTTCCGGTACGGCATCTTGATATCGGAGATCACCAGGTCAAACGGGTCCTGCTCCAGCATCGTGCAGCTCTCGTAACCGTCCTTGCAGACCTCGACCACGCAGCCGGCCTTGGCAAGGATGTCGCTGATCGACTTGCGGATGTTCGGCTCATCATCGGCGACCAGGATACGCTTGCCCTTGAGCCTGGCGTCCTGCTCACCCGGGGCGTGTTCCTTGACGCCCAGCACCACGTTCGGGCCCGCCGCCACATGCTTGACCGAGTCGCGGATCTTCTCGACGTGGTCCACGATCCGGTTTAGCCGGCCACGCATCGTGTCGTCGCCGATGTACTCCTCCATCAGCGTACGGGCCTCGGTCACGATGTCCGCCATCGGCTGGGACATCTCCTGCACCACGCTGTCGGTGATCTGACCGCTGGTCGCGCACCGCTCGGTCACCAGCAGGTCCAGGATATTCAACGCCATCGCGACGTATCGACCAAAAATCTCGGCGAACTGCCGGTCGTCCTCGTTAAACGCACCCACCGATTCCGATTCGATGTTGTAGACCCCCACCACCTTGTCGAACAGCTTCAAGGGCACCGTCAACGAACTCTTGCAGTGACGCAGGCCCAGCACATAACGCGGGTCTTTCTCGGTGTCGTGACAGATGTAGCTCCGCCCGGTCGCCGCGACGTAGCCGCAGATCCCGTTGCCCTCCGGCTGGGCGTACAGGTCGATCTCCAACGCCTCGGATGGCAGCCCCTCCGCGATCACCACCTCCAGCTTGCTGCTGCGCTTATCCAGCAATCTCACCGCGAAGTGATCAAAACGCATCAGCTTCTTGGAGTACTTGATGATCTTTTCTTCGAGCAGACGCAGCCGTTCCGTCGGCGAGAGCTTGGACACCACCTCGGTCTCGATCCGTGATAGCTCCCGACCCGCCGAGTCGATCGCGTCGATCTTACCTTGCAGACGCCGGCCGCTGGTCGCGTCCCACACCACCGCCACCACCTGCTGCACCTGCCCCTCGTCCGTCACGACCGGCGAGCAGATCATCTCGAAGTAGTTTTCGTCGACCTGGAACGTGTACTTCTTGCTGCGCGCACTCGACACGTCCGTGATCGGCCCGGTCTGCATCGAGAAGACCGACAACGCCTGGGCGCACACCTGACGCACGTGCTCGCTCACCGCCGGCGTAAAACTACGCATCTTCCGGTTCGACCAGGTGGCACGCCCGTCCGGATCGACGATGCACACGCCCTCGCCGATCGTGTTCAACACCAGGCTGGATTTCTCACCGACCAGCGCCCGTTCTAACGGCAGGAAGTCACCGACGTCCGCGAACACCGCGTGGTACGTGTGCGTACGCAACGCCGACATCGCCTTTTCCATCTCGTCGAACACGTCGACCTGGAACGAGCGCCCAAGCTCCTCGGCGACGGGGAAGTCCTGGGTCACCTTCCCGGCAAAGATCAGGATACGCGGGCGGGCATCGTCCATACGCTAAAAAACCTGGCTAAATGACTCACGTCCACTGCGATACCACGGCCGATCTACTATCGAGCCAACCACGACCAACCCATGAGTTTACCTCACCCTGACGGCGAATCAATACCCAATGAGCATTCATAGCAGGGGTTTCTAAATAACCTCGGCTGAGGCTGCCTTGACCTCGGAGGCCGCTTTAGCGGCCGTCACAATACAAAATCAAGCCCATACGGGAGGGTTTTCACGGGGCCTTAGGACGCTACAACCGCCGCTCCACCACCGTCTCCGCCAGCCCCAGCAGATACGCCCGGGCGGGCGTGTCTTCAAGGTTATCCATCAGATCCGACTTGGCTCGCCCGATCAACGAGGCCGCTTTTTCTCGGGCGTAATCCAGCGACCGCCCACCCGCCAGGATCTCACGCACACGGCCTGCACCCGCGCCGGCCTTGGCTTCCGATAACCCAGCCTCGCCCTGCGATTTCAACAACCCGGCCAACTCCACACCCCCCGCACCGCCGCAGGTCGCCAGCGCGTGGATCAACGGCAGCGTCAACTTCCCCTTGACCAGGTCCTGCCCCAGCGTCTTGCCTACGGTCTGAGGATCCCCGGTCAGGTCCAGCACGTCATCGATGACCTGGAACGCGATCCCTAACGTTTCCCCGTAGCCGTACAACGCATCGGACACGTTCTGCTTACAGCCGCTGAGTTCCGCGGCGACCCGACAGCAGGCCCCGCACAGGCTCGCCGTCTTCCGGGTGATGATCGTGAAGTACGTCGGCTCGTCCAGTTCCAGGTTGTGCCGGTTGGCCAGCTGTAACAGCTCTCCCTCGCAGACCGTATTGGTTGCGTGGGCGATCATCCGGCTGATTTCGGGGCTGCCAAGCGAAGAGCACAGGTGGTACGCGTGGCTGATCAGGTAGTCCCCGAGCATCACCGCCGCCTCGTTGCCGTGCAGTTGATTGATCGTCGCACCCCGACGACGCATCGCCGCGTCGTCCAGAACGTCATCGTGGACCAGGGTCGCCATGTGGACCATCTCGACCACCGCCGCGGCGATCAGGTGCTTCTGCTCGGTGGTGTCACCCTGCGGTTGGACCGCCATCGCAGTCATCAGCACCAGCATCGGCCGGAGCATCTTCCCGTGGTACCGCTGGGCGTGACCCGCCAGGTCGTTGACACAATCCAGGTCGCTCTCAAGCTCCTGGGCGAACAGCCGGCGGACCTGCGCCAGGTCGGCCTCAAGCCGACGGCTAAGCGAGCTGTCCTGCGATGCGAGTACAGACATCCGGCCGATCCTGACATAATAAATATAGGGCTCCGCCTGAGATTGTAACGCCTGCCCGAGACGCCTGCTCGCCGATCAACCCAAAAATCCGCACATTCCCAACACCACACTACTTTTTTAGTTGACAGGGTTTGCGCTCGATTCTAATGTTCATGATATGATGGTTTGGGCCGTCCTGAGGGGGCCGGTATACCCCAGTACGGACCCGTACGGATCGATAACACAACACGCCACCCGTCTACGATGAATCAATCCAACGAAACCAGCTCCGACACCTTGCTCGGCAAACTCGTCGTCGAACGGGGGCTGGCGACACAGGAAGAGATCCAGTCCTGCGTCCAGATGCAACGCGAGGTCTCCCTGGAGTCCAGCGTCGCCGGCGAAGCCGAACCCGCCAACCAGCGCAGCCTCGCGCAGGTCATGATCGACGAGGGGTTCGTCACCCAGAAACAGATCGACCGCATCCGCCCGGAGGTCGAAGAACAGACCGGCAAACGTGTAATCCCCGACTACCAGATCCTCGAACGCCTCGGCGCAGGCGCGATGGCCACCGTCTACAAAGCCAGGCAACTAAAACTCGACCGCATGGTCGCCATCAAGGTCCTGCCACGTAAACACTCCAGCAACGAAGACTTCGTCCGGCGCTTCTTCGACGAAGGCAAGGCCGCCGCCAAGCTCAACCACCCCAATATCGTCGGCGCGATCGACGTCGGGCAGGCGGGAGACACATACTACTTCGTGATGGAATACGTCCAGGGCCGAAGCGTCTTCGAAGACATCCAGGAAAAGGGCCCCTACACCGAAGAAGCGGCCTTGAAGATAACGATCGACGTCGCCCGTGCCCTGGACCACGCCCACAAAGCAGGGTTCATCCACCGCGACGTCAAGCCCAAAAACATCATGCTCACCGGCGACGACACCGCCAAGCTCGCCGACATGGGCCTGGCCCGCGCCGTCTCCGACCGCGAAGCCGCCGAGGCCGAGGCTGGCAAAGCCTTCGGCACGCCTTACTACATCTCGCCGGAGCAGATCAAGGGCGACGTCAATGTCGACAAGCGCGCCGATATCTACAGCCTCGGATGCACCCTCTACCACATGGTCACCGGCAATGTCCCCTACGATGGGCCCAACCCCTCCGCCGTGATGCGCAAGCACCTGAACCACGACCTCACCCCCGTCGACCACATCAACCACCACCTGACCCGCGGCCTGGCCGAGATCATCGAGGTCTGCATGGCCAAGGACCGCAGGAAGCGCTACGCCACCGCCGCCGACCTGCTGCAGGACCTCGAAGCGGTCGCCAGCGGCGAAGCCCCCCCCCAGGCCCGCAAAATGTTCGACCTCTCCCAGCTCTCGGCCCTGGACCAGAGCGCCGGCCCGATGGAGATCGTCGCCCTGCCCCAGCCCGAGCCCCTGGTCGAATCCCCCCTGTTCTGGATCGCCGCCATCGGCTGGTTCGCCGTGGTCCTGCTCCTGGTCGTCCTGATCGTGATGCAGGTCGGGAATTGACCCCCACCACTTTTTTTACCCCCACCTCGCCCGGCCCTAACCCCGACGCAGACCGTGCCAGCGGCTGTCTACCCCGCCTACCCGCCCCGCCCC
>JAJDCV010000070.1 GCA_029260675.1 Phycisphaeraceae bacterium | reverse complement strand
CCACGCGCGAGCATGGGCTTGAGCATGTTCCCCGCGTCGATAGCGCCTTCGGCCTTGCCGGCCCCGACGATCGTATGCAACTCGTCGATGAACAGGAGGATCTGACCCTCGGCCTGCTTGATCTCGTTGAGCACGGCCTTGAGCCGTTCCTCGAACTCGCCACGGAACTTCGCCCCGGCGACCAGCGAACCCATGTCCAGGGCGAAAATCGTCTTGTTTTTCAGGCCCTCGGGGACGTCGCCGCGGACGATGCGTTGGGCCAAACCCTCGGCGATCGCGGTCTTGCCGACGCCCGGCTCGCCGATGAGTACGGGGTTGTTCTTGGTCTTGCGCGACAGGACGCGGATGACCGAGCGGATCTCTTCGTCCCGGCCGATGACCGGGTCGAGTTTGCCGTCGCGTGCCATGACCACGAGGTCTCGTCCGTAGCGGTCCAGTGCTTCGTAGGTGGCTTCGGGGTTGTTGGACTGGACGCGCTGGTTGCCACGGACTTCGGTCAGGGCGTGCAACAGTGCGTCGCGCGTGATGCCCAACCCCTTGAGGATGCGTCCGGCGGCGGTTACGTCGGGCTTATCGAGGATCCCCAGCAACAGGTGTTCGACCGAGACGTATTCATCCTTAAGTCGCGTGGCCTGTTGCTCGGCGTTGACGAGTATCTCGTTTAGTGGTTGAGTCAGGTAGACCTTCCCGGGCTCGCCCCCGGATGCCCCTGGGCCGGAGACGTTCGGGCGGCTATCCAACTCACGGGTCAGCTCGCCGACGACCACATCCACCGGTCGCTGAAGCTTTTCCAGAAGCCGGGGCACCAGCCCGCCGTCCTGCTCGCACAGGGCGTACAGGAGGTGCTCGGCGTCCACGGCCTGGTGGCCTCGTGTCACGGCGATATTCTGCGCCGACTGCAGCGCTTCCTGGGTTTTCTGCGTGAATCTGCTGGGGTCCATTACGACTCTCCCTCGGATGCGTCGGCTTCGGATTGATTACCCGAGGCCTGTTTCAGTTGTTCATAGAGTTCTCGTTCGCGGTCGGTCAGTTCCTTGGGGATGGCGATCAGCAGGCGGACGAACAGGTCGCCGGCCGAGGCTTTGGGGCTGGGCAACCCCATGCCTTTCAGCCTGAGTTTCTGCCCGGACTCGATGCCGGCCGGGACGTTGAGGCTGACCGTGCCGTCCATGGTTTTGACGTCTACCTGATCGCCCAGCGCCGCCTGCCAGGGCGCGAGCCTGACGTCGGTGGTCAGGTCGCGGCCGGTGATTGTGAACGATGGATGTGGTGCGATACTGACTTTGAGTATCAGCCCTTCCCCTGCAAGGCGGATCTTTGACCCGTGGGTCGTACCTTTTGGGATCTTGACTTCAAGGGTCTTGCGGCCGGCCGGGCCCTGCAGATCGAGTCGGCGTGTTGCGCCATGAAAAGCTTCGTCCAGGGTGATGCTGATCGGGGCTTCCTGGAGTTGGGGTTGGCGTGGTGCGCCCTGCCCGGCCTGCCCGGAGAACAAGTCTTCAAAACCCGATGCACGTCCGCCGCCCTGGCCGGCCATCTGCCCGAACATCGCCTCGAAGAAGTCGCTGAACTGCCCGCCCGCCTGGAACTGGAACCCGCCCCCGGCTCCGCCTTGCCCCCCGGCACCCCGGAACTGGCCTTCCCAGCCCGGAGGCGGTCGGAAGTCCTGGCCGGCTTTCCAGTTCTCGCCGAGGGTGTCGTAGCGCTTGCGCTTGTCGGGGTCTTTGAGGACTTCATAAGCCTCGTTGACCTGCTTGAACTTCGCGGACCCATCGTCGGTCTTGTTGATATCCGGGTGGTATTTGCGTGCCAGCTTTCGGAACGCACGCTGGATATCGTCCTGCGAGGCGTCCCGCTTCACCCCCAGCGTCTGGTAGTAATCCTCAAACTTCACCGACATATGAATCCCCTGTCATGATCAGGCCCGGGCCGGAAACCGATTCGGTCCGGGCACCCTATAATTACGCAAATACCGCGCCAGTGTTCTTAGCCGTAAACCCTTATTTTTAATCAATTTGCCAGCCGATTTGGCACAGGAGGCTGCCGAGTTGGCAGGGTGAGGCTCAGTTCAACGGTGTGCAGAACCAGGCACTTTCGGAGCCAACACGCACCTCTTGGAGCAGGTGCAGTTTCAGGGCTTCGCCCAGGCGTGCGATCAGGGCGGTGGCCCAGTCGGCCCGGTCGGTGAACAGGTGCAGCACCGGCTGGCAAGCCGTATCAAACTTGCACTGCCGCTGGGTCAGGGCCAGCAGTTCCATGTGCTCGTGGACCCAGTGGCGGGCCTGCAGCAGGTCGACCATCGCTGACTGGAGGCTGTCGAACCCATCGGAATCGTGTCGGCAGAGCAGGTGGAGTCGGCCGTCCTGGTCGAGCATCAGTTGGGTCTGGTTCTGGTGGGGGCAGCGGGCTTCCAGGGCGATCCCCCCGGGCACCGCGCCGTGGCCGGCCATGAGCAACTCGACCAGGTTGGGTCCGTCGGACGCGGGTGAGTGGGTGTTCTGCGAACCCACAGCGGCAGCCGGTTGTGCAACCGGGCGGGCATGTGCGACCGGTTCGGGCAGCGGCGCGGCGGCGGGTTCCGGGGCCTTGGCCACAGCCGGCTTAGCAGGGGCGATCGGTACGGGGGGTGTCGCCGGCTGAACACGACTTGGCGGCACGGCAGCCGGTGGCGGGTCGGTGAAGAGTTCGGACAACTTGGATCGGGTGGGCCTGGGCACCTCACCGGCGGAGTGTTCGACAGGCTCGGGGGTCTCTATGGGCTTGGGCTGGGGTGTGACAATTGGAGCCATCACCTGTGGCGGGCTGGCCGGGGGAGCAGGCTCACTGATGGCCGTGTCGATCGCCATCTCAGGCTCGGGCTCGGCGACGGCAAACAGGTCGAACCATTCAACCAGCCTCGGCCAGACGGTGTCGACGTCCTCGAACCGCCCGAGGTGCCGGAGGTTCACCGGGACCATCTGCTTCTGCCAGCCAAGCAGTTGCACCGGGGTATTCAGGAAGCTCTCGGAGGCCGACTGGAACTTGCGGGCGGCGTCCTGGCTGGGCTTGGGGTCCGAGCCCATAATCATCAGCCCGATACGTTTGTGGGCGACGTCGGGGTCTTGCTCGACCATGACCTTGAGCATCTTGTAGCCGGCGACGATAGCCAGGTCGTCGGCCCCGCACATCAGGGTCCAGTCGTCGATGGCCAGCGCACGGGCCAGGCCCTGATCGTCGTGTTGGGGGTCAAGGTGCACCAGCACGGTCCCGGGGACGGAGTCTGGTGAGTGCTGTGAGTCTAATAGGGCTTCGAGGATCGAACGCGGATCGATCTGGCCACCGCCCGGCGGCATCCGCAGCGACACCCCGCGATCGGGCGCGTCGCGGTTGGTCGGCTCGACCAGCTCCAGGTCAACAAGATCATCATCGACATGGAGGATGGCGACCGGGCCCTCCTGCTGCGCCAGGAGTTGGGCGTACTGGGTCAGCCAGGGGCCGCTGAGTCCCGGGAGGTTGCCGAGGATCACCGCCTCAACCGCGATGGACCGGTCGGCTGTTTCCTCGCTGGCCGACAACGTGTCGTCGTCGGCAATATGCAGATTAGGGTTCTCCGAAGGCGCATCCGAAGGTGTCTGCGGGTGATCGATGTCGCCGATCGACGCCAGCGGCGAGTCGTCGTCCTGTGGTTCCGGCTGGAGCCTTAGCGGCGCGTTGCCTTCGATCGGCGGCGCGGGCTTGGGAGGATCGACGGGTTTGGGTTTCTCGGTGAGTTTGGGCCTTAGCCGGATCGGCGCCGGGCCGACCAATTCATCGCGCCGGGGCTCGGCGGGTGGGGCGGTGGTGTTGGAGGCCGGGCCCTGACCCGTCAGGAAGAGGTCGGCCAACTGATCCAGTGCCTGCTGTGTGCGTGTGTCATCCATGACAAAAAACCGTTGAGATCAAAAATCGTAAGCGGAACGCCGCGAACCGGCTGTCCCCTTTTCAGTGCGTGATTCTAACCTGTTCGGCGTGGCACTGACGGGCTTATGCTATTGACTTTTGATTTTCATCCTGCCCCTCGTAATGCGGGTTACTGCACCACGATGATGTTGTTCAGTTCGCCAAACGGGTTGGACTCGACGTAGCTGTTGTAGGGGTCCTGGACCCACTGCCCGTCGACAACCAGGCGGTAGCGGTACCGGCCCGGCGGGACGGTGACGCAGGCCTGCCAGACGCCCAGTGATTCGTCGCGATCAAGCGGTGTGGTCGCGGGGTTCCAGCCGTTGAAGTCCCCGGCGATGGCGACGTTCCGCGCCTTGCCGTGGGGCTGAACAAACAGCAGCCCCTGGGCGGTGTGCCTGGCACCGAAGAGCCCGGCGAGCTTCTTTTCGAAGCTGTCCGGTGGCGCCACGGGGGCGGGTGGTTCTTCGGTCTGGGTCATCGGTCTAGGCGGCGCGGGGGTCGCGAAACCCTCGGCTCGGACGTCGTCGTCACTTGCCAGCCGCGAGGACAACTCGGCGGTCCGGGTCGACAGCGCGCGGGCACGCTCGACCAGCTCGGCCGCACGGCTCATCGCGGGGTTGCTGCTTGTGGATACGGAACCCGGCACCACGGCGTGCTCCGGCTCGTACTCCGTCATCGGCGCGGTGGCGGGCGCTGGCGGGTTCGCCAGGAGCCACTCGGTGAGCCGCTCGAAGTCCTGCATCCCCCGGCTGGCGGCGTCGTACTCGGTGATCGGTTGGCCGAAGCTCGCCGCCTCTTTGAGCTTGCTGTTGAAGTTGATGATGATCGGCAGGAGCTCTTCGCCGAAGTGTCGCTTCAGTTCCGAAAGGATCTCCCGTGCCAGCTTGGTCCGCACGTCGTACATCGTCGCCAGCACCTTGAACCGCACGTGGTGTCCGGCCCGGCGGGCGAGCATCTGGATCGTCTGCTGCTGACGCACCGCGCCCTGCATCGAGAAGAACCCCGTCTCCACCGGGATCAATACCTCGTCGGATGCACGCAGCGCGTTAAAAGTCAGCAGCCCGATCGAAGGCGGGCAGTCGACGATACAGAAGTCGTACTGATCCTGCACGGTCGAGAGCACCTGCACCAGCCGGCGGTCCCTGTCCGGAGCGGTGGTGAGCTGCGCCTCCATCCCGGCGAGCGTGATCGACGACGGCGCCAGGTCGAAGTTCCTAGCGATCTGCCAGGTCACCTCCGACATCGCCAGCGAACCGTCGAGCCCGACACGGAGCATGTCGGCGATGGATTTTTCGATCTGGGCGTCCGGGACCGCCAGCCCCATCGCGCAATGCGATTGTGGGTCCATGTCGACCAGCAGCGTGCGCTTGCCTTTGGCGGACAGCGACGCGGCGAGGTTGATCGAGCAGGTGGTCTTGCCGCAGCCGCCTTTTTGATTGATGATCGCAATCGTTCGCACGCCCGGGCCCTTTCGTCCTTGAAAGTGGCTGACCGACCCGCCCGAACCGGGCCGTCTCGCTGACGGCCACACCTGGGCAAGCCCGGCCACACTCACTGGGGCCGACCGATGGACCGACCCATCTAGGCCGACCCTGTACGTAGTTATCGGGACCAATCCGGTCAAACCTTGAATATCAATACTGATAAAGGCGGTGGAGGAATGGCCGATGGGGGATTGGGGATGGCGGATAGAGGGCCTGTGATACCAGATGGGGGCATGCTGCTTGATCATTCTGCCATCTGCCATCCGCTATCTGCTATCCCCCATTACAATCCCCCCCATGCCCGACCGGCCCGACCCGCCAGTTCTGATCCTCGCCAGCCGATCACCCCGGCGGGCCCAGCTCCTGTGGTCAGCCGGCTACCGCCCGGTCGCAGCCGATCCACACTTCCAAGACCCCCCCCAGCCCGAGAACGGGGGCCCATCCGCCGAAGTACTCGCGGTCGAGTTGGCGAATCAGAAGGCGGAAAGCCTCAGGGCCCTGGCCCCACCAAACGCCGTGATCCTGGCCGCGGACACGATTTGTGTAGGCACGGACGGGGCTTTGATCGGCCAGCCAAAGGACCTAAACGACGCCGAGGCCATGATCCGCGGGTTCATGAACGCGACCCATCGCGTCGTGACGGGGGTGTCTCTGGTCACCCAAGATGGCGATGCGTTGTCCTTCGCCGACCAGGCGGAGGTGAAGATCGGGACGGTGTCCGACGATCAACTGGCAACCTATCTGAACACCGATCAGTGGCGGGGTAAGGCGGGGGGGTACAACCTCTTTGACCGGCAGCGGGACGGCTGGCCCCTCGAGGTCTTAGGCGACCCGACCACCGTCGTGGGTCTGCCGATGAATAAGCTAAAACCGGCGCTGGCCCAACTGGGTGTGCATCCTGAACCAACCGGCAAGCCGAAGTCAGGCAACCGGCAAAGCCTGCTGTACGAGATCATGGGCGGGCAGAACAAGCGTATCTCAGGGCGGCTGGCACGGATCGGTTTATCGCTGCTGAGGCCGGGTTATGGCCTGATTGTATGGGCCCGCAACACGCTCTTTGATAGGGGTCTGCGCATACCGGTTCAGTTGCCACGCCCAACCATCAGCGTCGGCAACCTCACCACCGGGGGGACCGGCAAGACACCGATGGTCATCGAGCTTGCCAAACGCCTGATTGAACAGGGTTCACAGCCCGCTGTATTGCTCCGAGGCTACCGCGCCGAGGGCGATTCGGGCGGCAGTGACGAAGCAATGATGCTGGAAGGTGAACTGGGTTCATCCGTGCCGGTCATGCCGGACCCCAGCCGTGTGGCCGGGGCGAAACGGGTGACCGAAAAGCATCCCCAGACGGATGTGTTCCTCCTGGATGACGGGTTCCAGCACCGCCAGGCCCACCGCGAGTTGGACATTGTCTTGATTGATGCCACCCGGCCGTTTGGCTTCGGTCACCTGCTGCCTCGTGGCCTGCTGCGCGAGCCCGCGAAAAACCTCCGCCGTGCCGACGCGGTGATCGTCACCCGCTGTGGGATGGTTGACCAACGGGCTTTAAATGACCTGGACCACCGGATCACCCAACTCTACGGCCGGCCCCCGATCGCACACGTCGCCGAGCGCTGGACAGGATTTCGAGAAAACGACACCGTGCTGCCCTCGGACCACCTGAAGGATTTGAAGGTCGTCACCGCTTCGGCGATTGGGAACCCAAGGGGCTTCTGGGAGATGTCCCGGGCCGCGGCGGGTGAAGTGGTGTACTGCTGTGACTTTGATGACCACCACCGATTCACGCTGCCGGATGTTTTCTGGGTGTTGCAATGCGCCAAGTTGTATCACGCCCAGGCTGTTCTGATCACGGAGAAGGACTGGGTGAAGTGGAAAACCCTGCCAGGGAGCTTTAACCGCAAACCCCTACGAGAAGGCGCGCCGCCAGAGTTCCGGATCCTCCGACCGATCCTCGGGGTTGAGTTCATCGACGGCGAGGATGAGGTGGATCGCCTGCTTGAGCAGGCCGTGAAGCCGGCTAAATGACCTTTCAGCCCCGACGGGGTACACTGTGGGGCCCCTGACCTGCATTATTTGAAAGGCTATGCCATGACCTCTTCTTTCGATGTGGCAACCACCTTGGCACACCTGCCATACGGCGGCGTTGTGATCGGCGTGCTCCTGTTGGCGACCGCGGTGGGATTTATCGCGGGCCTGTTCTTTGAGCGCGCCAACAGCCGACGCTCACAGGACCGCGAGAGTTGATCCTTGCCCGGCAAAGACCTCATCCATCTATTAGATAACTGGCGCCCCAAGCGCATCACGGTCGTCGGCGACTTCATGGCCGACCGGTATGTCTACGGCCACGCCCAACGGCTGAGCCCCGATGCGCCGGTCCCGGTCCTTGCTGCGCAGCGGCAGGAACTCAAGCCAGGCGGCGCCGCGAACGTCGCGCTGGCGCTGCGTGCCCTGCGCTGCGAAGTCGACTGCCTGGGTGTGGTGGGGAAAGACGAGATGGCAGACGCCCTGCGCGGGTCGCTTAAACAGCAGGGATGTGACGCGTCCGGGCTGTTGACCACCCCCGATCGGCCGACCACGGTGAAGCACAACTTCATCGGCCTGGCGCAGCACCGGCACCCGCAAAAAATGTTCCGTGTCGACGAGGAGAGCCGGGCCGAGATCCCCAAGGCCGTCACCGATCGCCTGCTGAAACTGGCTGAGCGCAAACTCAAGAAGTCCGACGTGCTTTGCCTGGAGGACTACGGCAAGGGCGTTCTGACCGAGGCCTTGTGTCAGGGGCTGATCAAGCTGGCCAAGCGCATGGGCGTGCCGGTGCTGGTCGACCCCGCGGCCATCGAGGATTACAGCAAGTACCGCGGCGCGACCTGTATCACCCCTAACCGCTTCGAGGCGGCGTTGGCCACCGGGCGGGACGCGGATAAGGCTGATGATGCGGCGTTGATTGGCCTGGGGCGCAAACTGCTCCGTGACCTGAAGCTGGACACACTGGTCTTGACGCTGGACCGGCAGGGGTTGTTGCTGATGCGAAAAGGCGGCAAGCCCCGGTTCGTACCGACCCGGGCGCGCGAGGTCTACGACGTGACCGGCGCCGGCGACACCGTGTTGGCGATGCTGGCCGGGGCGCTGGCGAACGGCACCGGCTGGGACCGTGCGACCGAGTTGGCCAACGTCGCCGCCGGGCTGGAAGTCGAACGCTTTGGCGCGATCCCGGTCGACCTGGATGAAATCCTGCTGGATGTGCTTTCAAGCAATCACCAGGCGCACGGCAAGCTGCGGACGCTGGACGAACTGGTCACTGAGTTGGCGGCACACAAGCGTCAAGGCAAGACGGTCGCGTTCACCAACGGCTGCTTCGACATCCTCCACGCCGGACACGTCAGTTACCTCCGCGCCGCGGCGGGTTGCGGCGACCTGCTGGTGGTCGCGATGAACAGTGACCAATCGATCCGCAAACTCAAGGGCGACGATCGCCCGGTGAATCACGAAGCCGACCGAGTGATGGTGTTAAGCGCGCTGGAGAGTGTCGACTACGTCGTGGTGTTCGGTCAGGATACGCCCAAGACACTGCTTAGGAAGCTCAAGCCGGACGTGCTGGTCAAGGGCGACGAGTACACGCATGACCAGGTCGTCGGCCACGAGATCGTCGAGTCCTACGGCGGCAAGATCGCCCGTGTCCCGATGGTCAAAGGCAAGAGCACGACCAACATCATCCGCAAGATCGGCGCGGACCCGCCGCGGAAATAGAACGGATTCCATTTTATTTATAAGTGGTCGATTTGCCCTCAGCCCCCGGCTTTGCCGGGGGTTTGGCTTGTAATGATGGGTACGGATTTAAATCGTGATCCGCTAAAGAAGCCTTGTATTTCCTGCGGGGCTATGGCGACGGGGGCTCGATAGGTTCATTCAACTTGCGCTCCAATTCGATCAACGCGTCGTGCCTGGGGTTGATCCGGCGGAGTGTCTGGACGTGGCTGCGTGCGGCGTCCATGTCCCCCGCTTTGATCCGCCAACTCGCCGCCTGGGCCGCGGCCAGGTCGCTGCTGGGGTCGACCTTCAACACCCGTTCGTAGAGTTCGGCCGCCATCGCGGGTTTGCCGAGCATCGCCCAACACGTCGCGGTGTCACGCAACACATTGGTTTCCAATCGCGCATCGGCGGGCAGGGCCTCGAGCACCGCCAGCGACTCGGCCGGCTGATTGTTTCTACGCAGCAGCGCGGCGCGTTTGAGGGTGTAGGCGGTCCGTAGGTTTGGGTTGTCCGTCGGGGCCGTTTCGATCGCGCGATGGGCCTGATCCAACGCGAGCTGGAGTTTGTTCTTTTTGGCGTAGACATCGGACAGCAGTGCGTAGGCGCTGTGCAGCTCCGAATTTCGGCGCAGCGCGGTTAGCAGGGTCGCCGCCGCCTGGTCGTTTTCGTTGAGTTTCAGTTGGATGTTCGCCAGGAATACCGCGCTCTCGCCGTTGCCCGGCTCGATGGTCATCGCCTGCTCGTAGTGGTGCCGGGCGTCTTCGTATTGCTGCAATTTCATCGCGAGGTTACCCGCCAACCGGTGCGCCTTGGCTTGTCGGGGCTTGAGCTTCAAGGACGCCTGGAGGGCTAAGAGCGCCTCTTCTGATTGGCCGTCGTATAGCAGCGCCTGGCTGCGTAGCATGTGCGCCTCGGCCGAGTCCGGATGGCTGGCGAGTAGCTTGTCGATCCGTTCGATCACCGGCTGGGGGTCGCGCTGGTTTTCAATCACCTGGCCGAACAGGTCGCCCAGCGCTTCCAGCTCCGTGTTGATCGCTTGTAGGTCGGCCGGGGCGGGCGCGTTTGCATTCGGGTCGGCCGGGTCAGGCCCGCCGCGTCCCGGGCCCCAGAGCGCCGACGCGCCCAGTATCGCCAACACCACAACCACAAGGAGTAGCCAGCGCATGGCAGCCCCTGTGTGGCGCCGGTTGGCCGGGGTGTATTTCGGGTGTGTGGTGTCCGGTTGCTTGAGGTCGTGGTCCATCCCCCAAGCGTACCGCAACCCGCGCCGTGCGCAAACCGGCGGGCTTAGATAATCGGATCAACACCGTCAGGGTTCAGGATTCGGCCGACACCCGTGGCCGATCCGATCGGGCTGGGGGCTTGTCATAGTTTGGGACCAGGTACCACTGCGTAGCCTCCGGCGTCTGGCGGATCGACGCAACCGGGGTAGGGCCCTGATAGGCGGCCGGCCCGGACGAGGCGATCGACCCGGCCAGCAGCAGGCCCACGTAGGCCGACACGCTGTAACGCACCCAACTACGCATAAACGCTCCCAAACACCCGACGGGCATCGCCGGTTATGACAAGCGTCCAATTCGGGGGGCGTAAAAGCAAGCCACAAGCCTGTGTTTGCGGTTGATTTATGCAGAAAACCGGGGCCCGGCCACACCCCGGTCTCGGGTGGCCGGTGGGACCCCTATAATCCTCACAACGATGCTAGAACTCAGCCGTACCGTCCGTTTCTGCGTGAACGATCCGCCCCCCGCCGGTGCCGATGCACTTGGGGATGCGGCCCGCGACAACACCTTCGCCGCCTGGCCCCCGATGCGTGGGCTTGGGCGCTACTACGAGCTGGACGTAACCTGTCGGGGCGTCGCCGACGTGCAGACCGGTTACTTCATCAACATCAAGCGGATCGACCAGGCGGTGCTCGCCCACGTCCTGCCCTGCATCGACCGCGCGTTGTCGGGTCAGGGGGCGGCGTCCGGCGTACCGGTCGGGAAACTGATGCGCGACATGCTTGCCGAGCTGCAGCCGGCGTTGCGGGGATCGGTGATACGTATCGTATTGAGGCCGACACCGACTTATCGAATCGCCCTGAGGAGTCACGACATGGACCACGTGTTGATCCGACAGCGTTACGAGTTTTCCGCCGCGCACCGCCTGCACGTCGAGGAGCTAAGCGAAGAGGAGAACCGCGAGGTATTCGGCAAATGCAACAACCCCGCGGGCCACGGCCACAACTACCGCCTGGAGGTCACCGTCCGCCTGCCGATCGACAAGGACGGCCGAACCGTTGATGTCGAACGGATCGACACGCTGGTCAACCAACACGCGATCGAACACCTGGACCACAAGCATCTGAACACCGATGTCCCCCAGTTCGCCGGGCTGAACCCGTCTGTCGAAAACATCGTGATGGTGATCTGGGGCATGCTCGTGGACCGGTTCGGGACGCTGGGCCGGGACGCGGCGCTCGATGAGTTGAGCGTCTGGGAGACCTCCAAGACGGTTTGTACCTACCGCGGGCCCGCCCCCGCCGGTACCACGCACTAGTCCAAGCCCCGGGCGGGGGTTACACTATTCGCTTATGTATTTTGTGTGTCTCGCCCAATCCGCTGCCCCGATCAAACCTCCAAACGGGCCCGAGGCGGGGCTGTTCAGCCTGCTGCTGATCGGGGCATTACTGGGGATCGGCCTTCTGGTGTTGATCGGGTTGATCGCCGCCTGGCGCAACTATATCCAGAGGCAGCGTGAGTTGGAGATCGATCACGAAGAACGCATGGCCGACCTGCCCCGGCCCGACGCCTGGTCCACCGCGGCGCAGCGGATCGATGCACCCGAGGCCGAGCCCGACGAAGCACACATCGCGTCGGACGCAAACCCCGAGAACGGCTTCACCGGCGAAGACAACCCCGAGGCACAAGACATTGACCCCGACGATGAAGACGAGGACGACGAATTCCCTTTCAACTTTGACGGCGACGACGAGGATGACGACGACGGCCCGATGGGATCGGCTTGATCAGCACAAAGCAGGCCGGCCCGGATCGGGTTCAACCGATTCTACGGAAGGTTAAGACAGATCGCTGATCGAAACGACGGATCCGAATTCAACCCGGCTGTCCCACCCGCACCGTGCACCGCCCCGTGCCCGCGCACGACTCGCACTCGTCGGCGTTCCCGGCGATGTGGCTGAGGCAGTGGTCGATCCGCGACTGGATCACCCCGTGCATCATCGGGTGAAGACCGATCGGGGCCGTGACCAGGTACTCGACGCCCGGGTGCTTCGCCGCCGCATTCTGAGTCAACTCCGGGATGTCTTCCTTCCAGTGCTTGCCCGGCAGCAGGAAGTACGGACACACCACCACCCGCACCGCACCACGCTGGACACACTTGTCAAACGCCGTCGAGATCGAGGGCTCGGCCATCTCCATGTGCGCCGGTTCGACAATCGTGAAGTGCGTCGCATCGGTGAACTGCTCGACAAAGTGTTCGAGCATCTGGTTGGACTCCACCCGCCGCGACCCGTGGTCCACGATCACGACGCCGGTGTGCTCGGTGTCGGCATTGAGGTCAATGTTTTTTGGCGTGTTACTCATAATACAGATGATAGACGGGAACAGGTGGCTTGTCCCGGAAAACCGTCTGCACCCCAAGCGCATATCGGAATGAAACAAAACACACTTGCCGTATTCCAAACCGCGGTTTTCATATCAGCTGGCGAGGTTGTACCCGCACCTAGGCAGTAAAGGACCGCCATTCGATGTGTTTACCGAGCATCCGGGCCGGCAGATCGCGGCCGGCATCATACGCCGACGGCTGCCGCACCCGCGCCGCGAGTAACGTTGACAAGTCAATCATTATGCTGGCGGGGACCCCTCACTGGATCTGCTTGAGCCACTTCATCGCCTTTTGCGAGGCCTGGGTCTGGATGCGGTAGACCCGCTTCTGCCCGTCCTTGCGTTGGCGGACCAGCCCGGCGTCGCGCAGGATCGCCAGGTGACGGGACAGCGTCGGCATCGAGATACCCGAACCCGCCAACACGAGCAGCTCACCAACCGTCCGCTCGCCGCGTTTGAGCTGCACCAACAACTCACGCCTCAGCGGGTGCGACAATCCCCGAAACACGTCCGTCCGATCCGCTTCCGATAGGAATGGCCTGGTCATAATTAAATCGTTTTTAGCCTAAATTTGATTTTAAATCAAGCGTCTAAACGGCTCTCCCGGTGAACTCGCCGCCATGCAGTTCGCGGGCGGAGGCGAAAAACGGGGGTTACTTCCAGGAAGGAGCCCGCTTGGAGAGATAGGCCGTACTGATTGCCCGGGGGCCCGGTGTGGCCTAAAATCCGATTCTTTGTCGGTAAACCAAGCGGAGAATCGAGTCATGGCGTTGAAGATCGCGGTAATCGGTGGTGACGGGGTCGGGCCGGAGGTCGTTAGAGAGGCGTTGCGCGTGATGGACGCGGTCGCCAAGCCCGAGGGGCTGACTTACACCACCACCGACCTGCCCTACGGCGGGGAGCACTACCTCAAGACCGGCGAGGTCATCACCGATGCGCAGGTGCAGGAGCTCAAGGCCTACGACGCGATCATGCTTGGCGCGGTCGGCACGCCGGACGTCAAGCCCGGTGTGCTTGAAAAAGGCCTGCTCTTAAAGCTGCGGTTCGACTTGGATCAGTACATCAACCTGCGTCCGGTGAAGCTGTACCCCGGTGTCGAGACGCCTTTGAAAGACAAGGGACCCGACGACATCGACTTTGTCTGTGTCCGCGAGAACACCGAAGACCTGTACTGTGGCAACGGCGGGATCGCGCGCAAGGGCACGGCCCAGGAGATCAGCACCCAGGAGATGATCACGACGCGCTTCGGCGTGGAGCGCTGTGTACGGTACGCGTTTGACCTGGCGCGGACGCGCAAGACCAAGGGGTACCCCGGACAACTTACACTCGTTCATAAAACCAATGTGCTGACCCACTGCGGGGACACCTGGTTCCGCACGTTCAACGAGGTCGGCGAGGCGGATTACAAAGACATCGAACGGGTGTACCACCACGTGGACGCCTGCTGCATGTACATGGCCACTAAGCCCGAGATCTATGATGTGATTGTCGTGCCGAATATGTTCGGCGACATCATCACCGACCTCGGCGCGGCGATCGCCGGGGGCATGGGCGTCGCGGCCAGCGGGAACCTCAACCCCGACGGCACGGCCCCGAGCATGTTCGAGCCTGTCCACGGCAGCGCCCCGGACATCGCCGGGCAGGACAAGGCCAACCCCATCGCCGCGATCGACTCGATCGGCCTGCTGCTGCGTGAGGTCGGCCGGATCAAGGGCGACGACGCGGCGCTTAAGTGTGGCGAGAAGATCGGCCAAGCTGTTCAGGCCGTCACGCCCAACTTTGCCGGCAAGCAGCTGGACCGCTCGGGTTATTCCTGCACGCAGGTCGGCGACATGGTAATCGAGGCGCTCAGCGCCGCGGTCGTGGGGTGAACGGCACCGGCGCCCGGAACTGTGGTCGTTTCAGCTAGCAGATCGGTGCGGGTTAAGGCGAAACGGGATGAATCCACCCCGTCCCCGGGCTGTGCCTATTCAGACAACGCCTGTTATTTGCCTATGTTAAAGATCCTCGACGCCGGCCTGTGGGTTCGCGGGGGCGGTCTGAACAGCCTAATATACCAGGCGTTACACACGCTCATAGAATCTCCCTACACACCGGATCCCCTGAATGCTTCCGCGGCTATCTCAATCCATTAACGGTGTGTTGCTGCTGGTCATGGCGGCCGTGGTAGGGTACGCCCTGGTCACCTTCCCGGGTTACATCATCGAATACTACGACAAGGCCGCGGCGCACTCGGCATGGGTCGCTTATTTTTACCTCGCATCGGTCTGTTTCGGGACGCTGATGATCGCAGCGGTGTTCGTCAAGCTCTCGCTGGGTCTTTGGCGCAGCACCCGCCGAAAGCAAAGGCGCATTGCTCAGCAGACACTCGACCCCTCCCAGATGACCGAACGCCAGATCGAAGAAGCGATCGACGGTCAGATCAACGAGGTGTCGCGTGTCACCGACGACCTGGACCAGGCCGGCGCCGATCGCAGCGAACTGGATGCGCAGGTCGCGGTCCTGGAGCACAAACGTGCGAGCCAGACGCTTGAGATTATTGCGTTCGGGACGATCTCCAGCGGCAAGAGCGCGCTGCTGAACGCGCTGTGTGGGCGGGAGGTCTTCAAGACCAACGTCCGTGGCGGCACGACGACGACGCGCAACGAGGTCCCCTGGACCGGCGGCGACCGGGTGATGCTCGTGGATACACCCGGGATCGGCGAGGTCGACAACGAGACCCACGCAAAAATCGCCAAAGAATCGGCGCACAACGCCGACCTGGTGCTGCTGGTGCTCGACGGGCCGCTGCGTGAGAGCGAGTTCGAGACGTTGAAGGTACTCGGCGGGCTCAAGAAACCATTGCACGTCTGCCTGAACAAGACCGACTGGTACGGGGATCAGCAAAAGGACGACCTGCTGCGGCAGATCGGCAAGCAGGTCAAGCCTTGGGTCGACTCGCGTGACGTGACATCGGTGCAGGCCAAGCCGATCCACCAGACGCGCGTCCGCGTCAGCGCCGACGGCAGCGAGGAGCAGGAACAGATCGACGTCCCGCCGGACATCTCCGTGCTGGCTCGGCGGATGCTCGGGACGATCGACCGTGACGGGCGTGACATGCTGCTGGCGAACCTGCTGCTGCGCTCGCGAGCCTTGGCGGACGACGCGAGGGAGCAGGTGCAGGAGGCGTTGGACAAGCGGGCGAACCAGATCGTGCACCTGTACATGTGGCGGGCCGGGGCGGTCGCGGCGGTGATCCCCATGCCGATGGTTGATGTCGCCGCCGGTGTGACGATCTCGACCAAGATGGTGTTGGAGCTTGCGAAGGTCTACCACCAGGAGGTCGATCTGAAGACGGCCGAACAAATGCTCAAGGAGATGAGTAAGAACCTGGTCGGGATCCTCGGCTCCCACGCGGTCACACCGATGATCGGCACGATGCTTGGCACGGCGCTCAAGGGCGTGCCGGGGATCGGGACGCTCGGCGGGGGGGTGATTCAGGGGCTGACCCAAGCATTGGTGACGCGGTGGATCGGGCGGGTGTTCATGGAGTATTTCAAGAACGAGATGCGCCCGCCCAAGGGGGGCCTGTCGGGCCTGGCGCGTCGCCAGTGGGACCGGGTATCCCAGGCGAAGGAAATAGCCGATATGGCCAAGGCCGGTCTAAGCGAGCTTCGCCGTGAGGATTCGGGTGAGAACCAGGGATGACCGGACCACAAGAAACCGACCCCAGAGAAACCGACCGCCAGTACCGCGACGCGGTCGACGCGGTGCAGCGCGTGCTGACCGAGGTCGGTCGGTGCACCGGCGACGAGCGGGCAGAGCTGTCTCGAGACGCGATCCAGCTTCGGCAGATGCTCAAGAAGCTGCGCGATGGGCGGGTCGATATCGTGGTGTTCGGAGAAATAAGCACCGGCAAGAGCGCGATGATCAACGCCCTGGTTGGCGAGGAGGCCGCCAGCGTCAGCGCCGAGGGCGGGTGGACCCGCGAGAGCTGGCTGGTCGCCTGGGACAAGTGCGGCTACCACGTCCCCGGGTTGGCCGGCTCGAAGGTCGCGCTGATCGACACGCCCGGCATCAACGAGGTTGAGGGCGACGCCCGCGCACAACTGGCTCGCGACGCCGCGGCCCACGGCGACCTGATCCTCTTCGTCACCGACTCGGACCTGAACCAGACCGAATACGAATCGCTTCGGCAGGTGATCGACACCAACCGCCCGGTCATCGTCGTGCTGAATAAGAAAGACCTCTACTCACAATCAGAACTGGATGAGTTGATCGGGGGGATCCGCAACGAACGCCTCGGTGATGCGCTGGACCCGGAGAACCTGGTCCTCACCGCAGCCGACCCCAAGCCGATCGAGTACCTCATCGAGGAACACGACGGCACGACACGCACCGAGATGCGCTCCCCGGGTGCGGATACCGAGGCCCTGCGTGCCCGCATCCTGGATGTGCTCGGGCACGACGGCAAGGCGTTGCTCTCGCTCAACGCCGCGATGTTCGCATCAGATAAATCAGACAAAGTCGCGTCGGTGAAGGTGAAGATGCGCGAGCGCAACGCCAACCGGCTGATCTGGACCTACGCCGGGTCCAAGGCCCTCGCCACCGCCGCCAACCCCGTGCCGCTACTAGACATCTTCGGCGGAACTCTTGTCGATGCCAGCCAGATCGTCGCGCTGGGCAAGGTCTATGACATCAAGATGAGCCGACGAAACGCCGCCGGCCTGATCAAAGCGGTCGTGATGGCGGCCGGCTGGGTGACTCTATCGCAGATCGCCACACACCTGGGTGCCGGGCTGCTCAAGGGGATGACCGCAGGCACCGGCACGCTGGTCACCGCCCCCGTCCAGGGCGCCGCCGCGGGCTACGGCTCCTACATCGTCGGCCAGGCC
>JAJDCV010000069.1 GCA_029260675.1 Phycisphaeraceae bacterium | reverse complement strand
TATGCACGGCTGGCCATCGCTAATTTTCGACGTGGATCTCGGCCTTGGGCTCGGCGGCTTCGTCCGGGGCGGGCTCTTCGGCAGGTTCTGGCTCTGCCTGCTCCACGGGGGCTTGATCCTGCGGCTGTTCGGGGGGGAGTTCTGAGACAGGTACCGGGTTTTTGGCGCGTATCGCGGCGATCTTATCGCGGAGTCGGGCGGTCAGGCTCGCCAACTCGGGGTCCTGTTTGAGCTCCTCCTGGGAAGCCCCCCGCATGTGAGACCCGGCCCCGGACCAGGCACGCAGCGCCTCGGCCTCACGGCCAAGCCGGTAGAGGGTGTCCCCGAGGTGGTCGCTGATGACCGCAAGGGTCGCCGTGCTAGCACCTCGCTTGCCGCTGGCGCGCACCCGGACGGTAGCGGCTTCCAAAGCCTTTCGAAGCCAGACCTCGGCGTCCTCAAACTGCCGGAGCTTGTAATACGCCCAGCCCAGTGAATCCATGTAGGCTTCGTTGTCCGGCTCGCCATCCACGGCACGACGGATCAGCACCAGCGCCTCCGCAGGATTTTCGTTGCGCATCAACATGGCGTAGCCCAGGCCGTTGTTAGTTGGGCCGTGGTCGGGGAACTTGGTCAGCAGGTCGCGCATGACCCGCTCGCCGCCCTCGCGGTCACCGCTGTCGATCAGGGTCATCGCCAACAGGTACCTAAGCTCGGCTTCATGATCGCCAAACCGCTCGATGGCCTGTGCAATGCGCTGCTCGGCCCGGTCGGGTTGATCCATGTCCACCAGCGCCGAAGTCAGCAAGCTCACCAGCAGCACCGGGTTTTTAATCTCCTCCCCGGCCAGAGCAGTTTCCAGCACGTCGATCGCCTTTTGGTATTTGCCCCACCTGCGGTACAGAAACCCCAGTTGGGCGGCGCGCTCGGGGGTGTCGGGCTCCAGATGGATGATGCGTTCCTGGACCTGGAACAGCCTGTCCTGGTCTCCGGCGGCGCCGTAGAACCGCTGGGCCAGCCCCAGGAGCGTCAGGTCGTCGGGGGCGGCTTCCAGGCGGGCTTCAAGCAGGGCGATCGCTTCGCCGGTCCGGCCCGAGGCGTGGTAGGTATCCAGCAACTGATTCAAGGCTCTGGCGTCGTTGGGGTTTTCCGCGAGCAGGCCTTCAAGGATCGTGGCGGCCTGGGCGTGGTTGCGGCTGGCGTCGTGGAGCTGGGCCTGGACCAGCCGACCGGTCCGGCTGTTGGGGATCGTGCCGAGCAGCCGTTTGACCAGGACGCGCCACTTGGCGGTCTGGTCTTCGATCGGTGACGCCCTGCCGGGTGCCGGGTCGTAGAGATCCAGCAACGCTTCATATAACGGCTCGGAGGTCGGCTTGGCGTTGAGTGCATCCAGCAGCGTCAACTCGGCGTCGCGTGCGCGGCCAAGCGACAGCTCCAGGTTGGCCTTGCTGATCACCAGCCGGGCGTCCCCGCCGGTCTCGCGGATGACGCGGTCGATCAATTCGACGGCCTGCTCGGCTTTGTCTGTCTTGGCAAGCACACGCGACCGCAGCAGGATCACGCCGGTCTCGTTTGATCCGGCGAGCGGTTCGAGCACCTCGACGGCCCGGTCGAATTGGTCCTGCACCATCAGGGCCTTGGCTAACTCGACCCGGGCGACTCCCAGGTCCGGTGCGCGTTGCACCGCCAACTCGAACTGGGCCTGTGCCTCTTGATACCGCTTGAGGATCGCCAGGGCGAGCCCGCGTAACACGATGCGCATGGTCGCGTCCGGGCCGTCCTTGCCTGGATCCCCGATGATCTCAAGCATCACCTGGGGGTCTTGGGTGTGGGTCATCAAGGCCGTGCCGTATTCGTCGGCCAGCGCGGGCGCCTGTGTCATCAGGTCAGCGGTCAGGTCGACGGCAGCAGCCAGCGTCTTGTCGCCGTGCGGGGCCTTGTCTTCGGGTAACAGGTAGTTACGCAGCAGCGTGTGGAAGACCCGCCGGTCCTTGGGTGCTTGCTGGAGGTGTTCGGTCAGCAGCGTACGGGCTTGTGAATCAAGCAAGACGTCGGCGGTGGCGATGGCGAGCGCCTCGGGCCGACCCTCCTCGAGGTAGACCGACTTGAGCGCCTCGGCGACGCCTGTCGAGGCGACCCCCTGATTGACCAGGTACCGGACCATGGCCAGAGACTGCGCGTCGCCGTGCTGGCGTCGAACCTGATCGATCACCAGGCGCTTGGCGAAGTCGTTATCGCTCATTCGGAAGGCGGCGTAGACCCGACGTTTATCGAGTTTGCCCGGATCGGGCACCCCGGCTTCCAGGGCCAGGCGGTAAGCGTCCAGTGCGTGCGCCGGCTTGTCGAGCCTCATATGCAGGTCGCCGAGCAGTTGCCGGGTGACGCCGATCTGCCGTCGAAGCAGCGCCTGGTCCCGCGCGAATCTGGAGCCGTGGATCGGATTGGCGGTCAACTGGATGTACCGATCGAATTGCTCGATCGAGGCGGCGGCGTAGCCCATGCTGCGAAGCGAGTTGCCCAGGAAGTGGTGGGCCAGCTCGGTCAAGGCCGTGTCGCCCCGGCTTCTTAACAAGACTTCGTGGAAGAGCACGACGGCCTGTGCGTGGTCGCCCTTCTCGATCGCGAACCGGCCGAGGATGAAAAGGCTGCGTGCGTCACCGGGCACCCGGTCCACCACCCGCCGAAAGTACTGCGCCCCTTTGATTCGGTTGCCGGATCGCGTGTAGACCTCACCGAGCAACCGAAGCAGCGTCGGCTCGTTGGGGGCCAGTCGAAGCGCCGCCTCGAGGTGCTTCTTGGCGGCGGTGCCGTTGCCCTCGCGCCAGGCTCGTTGGCCGGCGATGTAGGCTTTCTGCGCCGCCAGTGGGGGCTCGGGTTGGCTGTCTTGCGCGTCTTCTGTTTCGGGGATTTCGGCGGCGTCCAGATACGCCGGGCGCGACAGCGGGGCTAAGACCTTAGCGAGTTTGAGCCGGGCCTTGTCGAGGTCTTCGCCGGTTAAAGGGGCCAGTTGATCCGACGAGAGCCCCGGTGGCAGCTGGACGTCGTAGCGCAGCGTCACCCGTCCGAATCGCCGGGCCTTGGCGCGTTCGCCGGATCCTTTGTCCGATTGACAGCCCGAGAGCAACACCAGACAGAGTGTTGAGAAAAGGATGATCCGTCGTGCGGCCATGCGTTACGGTCCTGTCCTGGCGAGAGCGTCTATCAGGGGATGACTTTGTTCAGCGGGTAGCTGAAGATCGCGGTCGCGCCGGCGCGCTTGAGCGCCGGGGAAAGGTCGCGCTCGACCCGCTCATCCAGCACGACCTCGATGGCGACCCACTTTTCATCCGCCAGATCGTTGACGGTCGGTGACTGCTCGGCCGGGAGGAGCTTGAGGACCGCGTCCAACGAGGCCCGCGGCACGTTCATCTTCAGCCCGACTTTCGACTTCGCGTCGATCGCCGCCTGCAGCAGCAGCGCCAGGTCTTCGATCTTAGCGCGCTTCTTCGGGTCGTTCCACGCCTGCCTGTTGGCGATCAGGCGGGTGGTCGAAGTCAGCAGGGTGTCGATGACCCGCAGCTTGTTGGCACGCAGCGACGAGCCGGTCTCGGTGATATCGACGATGGCGTCGACCAGCCGGGCCTTGACCTCGGTGGCGCCCCAACTGAATTCGACCTTCTTGACGTCGATCCCGCGGTCCTTGAAGTATCGTTGTGTGGTGCCGATCAGCTCGGTGGCGATGATGCCGCCGGCGAGATCCTCGGGCTTGTGGTAATCGGATTCCTCGGGGACCGCCAGGACCCAGGTCGCCGGGTTACTGGTGGCGCGGGAGTACCGCAGTTCACAGACCTCATGGACATCCGAGTCGTTCTCGATCACCCAGTCGTGCCCGGTGATCCCAAGGTCGATCACGCCGTCCTCGACGTACCGGCTCATCTCCTGAGCACGGAACATCACCGCGGCGAGATCCGGGTCGTCGATGCGGGGGAAATAAGACCGGCTTGGGATCGTGATGTCGTACCCGGCCCGGTCGAACAGGTCGACGGTCGCGTCCTGGAGGCTGCCCTTGGGGATCCCGATACGCAGCAGGGCATCTTTTAGTTTCGTGTTCATCGTTGGATCACTTCTTCTTCGTTCGTGCGGCGGGCTTCTTGGTGGTCTTCTTGGTGGTCTTCTTAACCGTGGTCTTCTTGGCGGCGGGTTTAGCCTTGGGCGATTCCTTCTTCTCGGCCTTGGTTTTCTTGGCCGACTTGCTCTTGACCGGCTCCCGCTTCTGGTCTTCCCGTGAGGTCTCGACGGCCAGGAGTTGCGGCTCCGGGGCATCGAGCACCGAGGCCGGGGTCTTGCAGCCATCGGACCAGGCCTGCAAGAGCAGGTGGGCGTCAACCGACGGGTCGCCGGTCTTGAACTGCCGAAGTAGCAGCGTCTCGACCTGGGCGGGCGTGAGGTCTTCGTCGATCGCGCCCTCGCGCGCCAGCAGCGCGACCAGCTTGTTGTCCACCGGGATCGCGTGCCCGCCGAAACACAGGAGCATCACCGACGCGGAGGCGTACGGCGTGATCCCCGGGAGGGTGTCCAGGTAGTGCCGCTGCTCCTTCTTGGTCAGCGAGGCGGCCTTTTTCATCTTGTGATCGTGCTCGCGGAGGTAGACCTCGTTGAGCGATTCGAGCATCCGCTCGACCCGCCAATGCACCCTGGGGTAGCTCTCGCCGACCACGGCCACGATCTCCCGGGTGTGGCTGACGCGCAGCTCGTTGTTGTCGACCATGTGCTCCATGAGGGCATCGTAGGCCTGCTCGGCCTTGCGATGCGAGGCGTCGGCCTGGAGGAAGGCCATGATCAACTGAGTCGTCGGCTCGTAGGCGGGGGGCTCGATATTTTTGTGCTTGGTCTTGAGCCGGCGTATCAGGGAGTTGAGCTTCTTGATCTGTGCGGGTTCGTGCTTCACGTAGGTCGGTCCTCTGAGGCTGGGGGGTCTTGGGTCTGGTTTTCAGGGCCGGTGGCGTTGTCGGCCGCGCCGGGAGGGTCGTGCATGCCGTCGTGTTCGCAAGGGGTCTTCTCGCTGCCGCGGTTGATCGCTTCCATCACGGCGGCCTGCTTCTTGAGCGATTCGTCCAACACGAACCGGAAACGGGGCACCGTGCGGGTCGTCATCTTCTTAAGAACCAGCGAGCGGATGTGCCCGGTCGCGTGTTGCAGCCCGTGGATGTTTTTGCTCTGCTTCTCCTCGGGCATGATGGATACGAAGACGGTCGCGTTGGCCATGTCCGTGGAGATCTTCACCCGCGTGATGCTCACGAAAGCGTCGATCCGCGGGTCCGCCAGGTCTCGTTGGAGCACCTCGGCGATCGCCTTCTTCAGGGTCGCCTCGACTTGTGGGATGCGGTGGCTCATGGCTGATGTTCTATGATTCGTGATTGATGATGCTGGACGGTGCTGATCTCTCTAGCAGGCATCCGTTCTTCTTATTTCACCCAATCAGTAGTCGCGTATGCGTCTAATCTTTTCCCTGCCCGGTGAGTATCTCGATGCGGTGGTCGGCTAAGACGAATCCGCGTCCCGTGCGGAGCTTGTTCAGGATCCCGTCCAGGACGCCCTGGCAGTGAGGCACGGCGGTGCTCACCACGGCCATCCCCAGCGTCGCGGTCCGATGCACGTCCTGCGTGTCGACCTCGGCGACCGACACCTGGTGCTCGCGGTGCAGCCGGTCCTTGAGGCTGGCGACCACACGGCGTTTGTCCTTCAACGATTCCGCGCCTTCGATCCGCAACTCGACCTGGAGGATCCCGATGATCATAGAGCGGGTGGTTGGTAGTTAGGGGTTGGTGGTTGGCTTCCTGGGTATTGCAACCGGCTCGCCAGGGATCGTTCATTGTGATTGGTCTTTCTAACCACTAGTCACCAACCACCACTTCTACTCCAGCTTCCTCTTGACCTGTTTGACGTTGTAACAAACGATCGTGTCGCCGGGCTTGAGGTCGTCGAAGCCCTTGAGGCGGATACCGCACTCGGTGCCGGCCCGGACTTCCTTGGCGTCGTCCTTCACACGGCGGAGGCTCTCGACGTCACGGTTGTCGGTCACGACGACCCCGTCACGCTGAAGCCTCGCCTTGCCGGACTTCTGGAACGATCCCTCGGTCACGATGCAGCCGGCGATCATCCCCAGCTTGCCGATCTTGAAGACCTGCTTGACCTCGGCTTGGCCCAGGACCTCTTCCTGTGTCTCCGGCGCGAGCATGCCTTCCAATGCCTGGGTCACGTGGTCGATGACGTCGTAGATCACGCGGTACAGGCGGATGTCGACGCCCCGTGCCTCGGCGATCTCTTTGACCGTGCTGGTCGCGACAACGTGGAAACCGATCACGATCGCGTCGGAGGCGTCGGCGAGCAGCACGTCGTTCTCGGTCACCCCGCCGACCGCGGCGTGGATCACCTTGACGTTGACCTCATCGTTGCCCAGTTTTTCCAGGCTCTTGCGCAGCACGTCCATCGAGCCCTGAACGTCGGCCTTGAGCACGACGCGGAGCTGATTAGCCTGACCGGCCTTGATGGTGGCGGCGAAATTGTCCAGCGTGACCTTCGTGCGGGCCGCGAGCATCTTCTGACGCTCGGCATCGCGGTACTGCTGGGCGACGCTCTCGGCTTTCTGCAAGGTCTGGGTGACGTAGAACTTGTCCCCCGCATCGGGGATCTCGTCGATGCCGGACAGTTCCAGCGGCGTCGCGGGGCCGGCCTCCTTGATCGACTTGTTGCGGTCGTTGGTCATGTCACGGACACGGCCAAACGCGCGGCCGATCACGATGAAGTCGCCGACCTTGACCTGCCCGTCCTGAACCAGCACGCGGGCCACGGAACCACGGCCCGGCTGCATCTCGGTCTCGATCACCGCGCCACGCGCCGCGCCACCGTAGTCGGCCTTGAGCTCCAGCAGCTCCGCCTGGTAGTCCAACACTTCCAAGAGATCCTGCACCCCCAAGCCGGTCTCGGCGGAGGTCTTGATGATCTCGGTGTCCCCGCCCCACTCCACGGGGTTCAGCCCGTGCTCGGCGAGTTGGCCGAGGATCTTATGGACGTTGTCATCGGTCGCCTGTGGGATATCGATCTTATTCAGGGCGACGATAATTGGGACGCCGGCGGCTTTGGCGTGGTTGATCGACTCGATGGTCTGGGGCATCACACCGTCGTCCGCGGCCACCACGAGCACGACCAGGTCGGTCATCCCGGCGCCACGGGCACGCATCGAGGTGAACGCCTCGTGGCCAGGCGTATCCAGGAAGACAACGGTCTTGTCCTTGTCGTCCCCGCCCTTGACGGTGACGCGGTACGCGCCGACGTGCTGGGTGATGCCGCCGGCCTCGTGCGCGGCGACGTCGGCCTTACGGATCTTGTCAAGCAAAGAGGTCTTGCCGTGGTCGACGTGGCCCAGCACGGTGACGACCGGGGGCCTTGGGCGTTCGTCGACCGACTCGCGTTCGGCGAACTCCTGTTCGACGACCTGCTCGGCGGTCTGCCGCTCCTTGACCTCCAGCTCGATGTCGTATTCCAGCGCGACTTCCATCGCGGCCTCGGTCTCGATCGCAGAGTTGATGGTGGCCATGATCCCCTTCTTGAAGAGATACTTCATGACGTCGTTGGCCTTGATCCCGGTCGTGGCGCTGAGGGCCTTGATGGTGATCGGTTCTTCGATCTCGACCTTGCCGCCGGTGACCACGGCGCTCTGGGCGGCATGGCCGGTGTGCTCGTTCTTGCGGAGGTTGTGTCGGCGTTGCTTGAGGAAGCCGGTGGCTCCGGAGAGCCTGGCGTCCAGCTCTTCCATGTCGGCCTGGCTGAAGTTGGTCGGCCCGGCCGGCAGGGCGTCGCCGGAGCGCCCCCTGCGGGTGTTCATGCCGCGGCGTTTGTTCGGTCGTGCAGGACCGCCACCACCTCCGCCGGCACCGCCGGCACCCTTGCCCCGGGCGGGTCCGCGGGCGCGGGTGATGCCGGGGACACCGTCGTCCTGAGCCTGGTTGTAGCCGCCGCCGCCACCACCGCCGCCGCCCTGCTGACCTCCCACCGGCCGACGGGGACGCGGTGCACGCTCCGGCTCGGGTTTTTCGATCCGCAGCACCTTGGGGCCTTTGAGTTGGACCTGCTGGGGCTTGGCCAGTTGTTCGCCGACGGGTTTGATGACGTCCGGGCGGGTTGGGACATTGGGCCTGCCCACCGGGGCGATCAGTTTGATCGGATCGGTTGCCTGCGCCGCGATCGGCGGGGCCTGGTCGGCCGGCGTCTGATCGGCCTGAGGCGTGGCTGTCTGCGCGGCGGCTGGTTCGGTCTGCGTGGACGTATCTTCAGCCGCAGGGACAGCCACCTCGGGCTGGGGCTTCTTGGTTGTGGAGGGCTTGGTCGCCTTGGTCGCCTTGGTTGCCTTGGTTGCCTTGGTCGCCTTGGTCGCCAGTTCGGGCGGGGCTTCGAGGGTCGCCGTCGCGGTGGACGAATCGTCCTGCTCGGGCGCATCGGTCTTGGCGGTCGCCTTTTTCTTGCGCGGTTTGCGGACCTTCTTCAGGTCCACCTTCTCCGCGGTTTCCACCGCGGTGCCTGCACCGGTGACTTCCTCACTGAACCACTGACGGACGGTGACGGCCAGGCC
>JAJDCV010000068.1 GCA_029260675.1 Phycisphaeraceae bacterium | reverse complement strand
GCTGATCTGCATCAGGTCGCGCGTGTACTGGCCCGACACCGCCTGGCCCATCACCAGCCGAAGACCGAACGCATCGAAGTGGATCCCCGACTGCACGATCAGGTCGGCATACATCAACGGCGGGATCGAACGCTGGTTCGTGCTGTAATACTCACCGAACGGTTGACGCAATTCGATCAACACCTTGCCGTTGGGCTGCAGCTTCTTGACCAGCATCGTTGTCATGCGGGTCAGGTCCATCAACTGTTCAAAGTTAAACGTGAAGTGGCTGTTCACATGCAGCCCCGACACCACGTTCCAGACGAATACACGGTCCTTGTAACGATTCACCACCCGCTCGACGTGTTCGTAGACCATGTCGCGCGCGGTGTCGTAATCGTGCTCCCAGATGTACATCCAGTCAGGCAGGTTGCTGGGCTCGAAGCTGATCAACGGCCCCGCGATCACCGGGGCGCGGGCCTTGGTCGTCCAGTTGACCCAGTCGTCCGTCGCCTCCCAACGGCTCTCACCCTCCTGCGGAGCCAGCGCACGCCAGGGCGTCGGCAGCTGGATGTAGTCGAAATTGCTCGCCAGCCCCGCACGCAGGTTCTCGTTGTTGTGCTCGGCACACACCCCGCAACCGATCGGGGCCTTGGGCAACGCACCGGTCGAGACACGCCGATCCAGCAGCAGACGCGAGTGCGCCAACGCCAGCTCCTCGCTGGCATCCAACGCCACCACCAACGACTCCTGCGCCGCCTGGTAGGCCTTCACCGGCTCGTCCTGCTGCAAACACAACGACTTGATAAACAGCTCACGGGCACGCTCCCCCCGGCTGGTCACCGGGTGGTCCGGCTCCAGGTCAAACATCGCCCACTCTTCAAGCTTCGAGTACAGCGTCATCAGCCGGTGACGGGCCAGCTCGATTGTCAGGAGGTAAGGCTCGATCCGCTCGGGAAGCAGGCAAGTCTGAACCGACAACTCACCCAGCTCGTCCACGGGATGGAGCAGACACAGCGCCGCCGGGCCCGATTCACGCTTCTCGCAGACGACCGCCCCGCGCTCGCTGCTGATCTCCGCTCGCACGGCACTACTGTCCGCGCCGACCAGGTAGGCGTTGCGTAACGGCCAATCGTCGGCCGGTCGGCCGTTGTCGTAAACCAGAAACTTCAGCATCGCTTGACAGTCTTCTCGGTGATAACGGTATCAATGAATCAGGATCGCGAAACGTGCAAGCTATTGCCCGATTAAAGATTATGGCCGCACAAGACCCAATTTGCAACGCCCTTGTCAACCCCAATGCATGCCCGGCAGATGGCTTGAGGGTGAAACCCGCCCCCTGCATTCTCAATCATGGCCAAAACAGCGCCACCGCCACAATCACCCACATCGCAGCCGCGATGATCAGCTTCCCCAGCGCCCCCCAGAAACGCCCGATCGCCGCCCCCTTGCCCCCGCGCAGGGCCGGCTCCCACTCTCGGCCCGCCCACAGATCGCCCAGTATCGAGAACAACCCGCTGCCAACCACCGCGCCGATCAGGGTCCCGATCACCGGCAGAAACGCCAGCACCACCGTTCCGACAATCGCTCCGGTCACCCCACCCGCCACCGCCAGCACCGCAGCCCGCTTGGATGACTTCTCCTTCGCCACCCCCATCGCCGGCCCAAGAAACTCCACCAACTCACCCACAATCGCCAACACCAGCAACGCCCCCAGCGTCCAACCCGTAATCAAGCCCCCCGACCACCCGTCCCACCGCCACCACGCAACCCCCACCGTCGCCCCCAGCATCAGCCACGTCCCCGGCAGCTGCAACGCCACCAAAAACACCCCGCAGGCATTCACCACCAGCAGCAGCCCCGAAACCAGTATCAACAACGTCGTATCCATCATGGCCAGATCATAACTCTCATACCTGTAAGGTGGTCACCGGCCGAACACGGAGATGACACGCACCGGCAAGATATTCTCCCCCGCATCCTCCCGGCTTGACCCCAGGGACCGCCCCACTATACTTCGTTATCTGACGAATTATAGGATCAATATGATGCGGGATTACCTCCAGATCACCAAGGCGCTCGGCGACGAAACACGGGTCCGCGCCCTGGTGAGTCTCGCGGAAGGCGAACTGTGTGTCTGCCAGATCATCGAGGTGCTCGGGCTTTCTCCGTCTACCGTGTCCAAGCACATGTCAATCCTGCAACAGGCGCAGCTGGTCGTGCGACGCAAGGACGGGCGTTGGCATTACTACCGCCTGGCGGGGCGGGACGCACCGCCGATCGTTCGGCAAGCGCTTCGTTGGACGCTCAAATCGCTCGACGGGGAAAGACTGATCGCCAAGGATGCCAAGGCCCTGTGTTGCATCCGTGAAACCGATCGCAAGGAGCTGACCGCGTGCTACAACGCAAACTGAACGTCCTGTTTTTATGCACCGGCAACTCCTGCCGATCGCAGATGGCCGAGGGCTGGGCCCGCCACCTCAAGGCCGATGCGGTAGAACCCTACTCCGCGGGGATCGAGAAACACGGCCTGAACCCAAACGCCGTCAAAGTCATGGCCGAGGCCGGCGTGGACATCAGCACCCATACCAGCAAGACGCTCGACGATCTCAAGGACGTTCGTTTCGATTACGTCATCACCGTCTGTGGCCACGCCCACGAAACCTGCCCGAGGTTCCCAGACAAAGCAACCGTCTTGCATGTCGGGTTCGACGACCCGCCCAAACTCGCCGCCGATGAATCCGACCCCGACAAGGCGCTGAATCATTACCGGCGTGTCCGCGATGAGATCCGCGCCTTCATCGTAACTATGCCCGATCGGCTCCTGACAGAACAGGCAAACACGGACGGATAGCACATGGCATCATGCAACACCCGCAGGCTTTCGTTTCTTGACCGATTCTTGACGCTCTGGATCTTCCTTGCGATGGGGTTAGGCGTCGTGTTGGGCTATTTCGTGCCGGCTTTCGCAAAATCGCTGGGGGAGATGAAGCTGTCGCCCGAGAGTACGACCAGCATCCCGATCGCCTTGGGGTTGATACTGATGATGTACCCGCCCCTGGCAAAAGTGCGTTACGAGGAGCTGCCCGACGTCTTCCGAAACGTCAAAGTGCTCGGCCTGTCACTCATACAGAACTGGATCATCGGCCCGATCCTGATGACCGCCC
>JAJDCV010000067.1 GCA_029260675.1 Phycisphaeraceae bacterium | reverse complement strand
TGGCGGTCCAGCTGCTTCGGCATCACGGGGCCTTATCTCGCCACCAACTCGCCCAGATCACCGGGCTGCGCAGCTCAACCCTGACCTACATCGTCCGCGAACTACTCGACAATCAGGTGGTCCGCACTGTCGGGAAACGTGAATCCAAGACCGTGGGCAAGAAGCAGGTGCTCCTGGAGATCAACCCGGACCTGGGGTGGGTCGTCGGCGTCGGCATCGACCGCGATTCGATGACCCTTTCTTTCTTGGACGCCGCAGGCAAGATCGTCGGGCAGGACCGCCTGATCACCGGGCACAACGCCGACGAGCTGCCCGGGCTGCTTGCCGGCCACATCAGCAAGTGGGCCGACGGCAACGGCGAGACGATGGGGAACCTGCTGGGCGTCGGGATCGCGACTCCGGGCGTCGTGGACTACAAGCAGGGCACGATCCTTAAGTCAACCTGGCTGAACGCACAGAACTTCCCGATGGGTCGGCTGGTCAGCGAGGCCGTCGGTGTGCCGGTGATGGTCGATAACGATGCGAACTTCGCGGCGCTTGCCGAGGCAAGGCGTGGCAGCGCCCGGGGGTTGGGCACGTTCGTCTACTTCTTCGTCAGCTCACAGCAACGCGGCGACGTCATCGAGATCTACGGCCTGGGTTCGACCTACTTCCTGGACCACAAGCTCTACCGCGGCACCCACTTCGGCGCCGGCGAGGTCGATGCCCGGCTTGACCCAAGCCCAAGCGACAGCGACCGCGTGACTCAAGAGCATTTGGATGTCCTGGCCGACCCGGAAGGTGATGTCACCCCCGAATTGAAAACGATCACCTCGAACCTGGCAACGACCATGTCCAGTGTCGTGAACCTCATCGACCCCGAGGCGGTGATCTTAGGCGGCAACGTCAGCATCACGAACAAGCAGGCGGTGCAGACGATCGAATCGGTCATCAACCGCACGATCGTCCCCCTGCCCAACCGCTTCGTCGAGGTCCGGGCGTCCACGTTCGTCGATCACGGCAACTCTATGGGGGCCGCGATCGCCGCGATTGAGGCGGTGCAGATCGTCGAGGGCGAACCGCAACCCGTCGGCCAGATCCCGACCACCGCCGCGAACCCGACCAACGGCCGATCCAAAACCGTGGCGACCGAGTTGTCATAGGGGCACCGGCTTACCCGATAGATACCCGTCAACCGTTGATCAGGGCGAGTGATCCCGTCTTGTGTTGATACCGCCAGACACCCGAGGTTCAGGCGGCCTTTGATCCAACCGCGAAACACAGCAACACCATTAGAAAGACAGCATGCCGACACAAACGCTCCCCGGGCTGGGGCTTTGGGACTGGGCCATCATCGCCGGATTCTTCATGGCCACCCTGGGGATCGGTCTGTACTTCTCGAGACGCGCCAAGGCCAGCCTGGCGGATTACTTTGTGGCGGGCCGGAAGATGACCTGGTGGGTCGCCGGGACGTCGATCGTCGCGACGAGTTTCGCCGCCGACACCCCGCTGGTCTTCGCCGGCTGGTCCCGGACGCTCGGGCTTGAGCGCCATTGGTTCTGGTGGGGTGGCGTCAGCGGGATGATGCTCTGCACCTTCTTTTTCGCGCGGCTCTGGCGTCGTGCCAAGCTCTTAACAGATATCGAGTTCACCGAGCTGCGCTACTCCGGGGCGCCCGCTGCGGGGCTTCGGATGTTTCACGCGCTGTACCGGTCCATCATTGCCAACACGATTGTCATGGGTTGGGTCACCCTGGCGATGGTCAAGATTCTCGAAGTGACTCTGGACATCCCCACGTTCGTCTTTGTCAAGGGCCAGTGGCTCCCGGAAATCGTTGCTAAGGGTGTCGAGGTGTCCTCGCAGATCGACCCGTCGAATATCGTGCATTGGCCTCTGATCGGGGCGGCGGTCATCTCCGCCAAGGCGACCGGCATCATCGTTTGCTTCGGCGTCGCCGCCATCTACAGCGCGGTGTCTGGTCTGTGGGGCGTGATGGCCACCGACGTCTTCCAGTTCACCCTGGCGATGACCGGGACCATCGTTCTGATGTTCATCGTATTCGCGGTTGTCGATGGCCCGCGCAACATGGTGGACAAAGCCACCATTGCGGTCAACAGCGGCATCGTCCACAACAAGGCACCCGCCGATCGGCAAGCCCTAAGCAGAGACAAGCTGCTTGAAGCCCTTGATGATGACACAGCCATACTGGATAAAATGGTTGTGGCGGGTCTGTTCCAAGCAGACGATCTGAGCGAAACGGAAAACGGCGACGCCGGCCTTCAATGGGCGGCGCACGGCCTAAACGAACAACAAATCAAAGGCCGACTTGATGGCTTCGGTCTGGATGACGAGGCCTCCGAGCCCTTCGTAACCTTGTGGAAATACGCCTACACCGTCGAGCGTAAGTCATTCACGTATTACGACGCGGTGGAACATCTGCTCGAAGCAGGCGTGCTGATCCAGGACGAATCGGATGAGGGGTTGGCGTATGAGTACTTGCGTTTCCCGGATATCTCTATCACCGAACAGGTGTTGTTAGCCGACCTCGACGCGGCAGGCGTTGTTGATAAGAGCGAAACAATGGCGGCCTGGCGTCACGACAAGGTGGCTCCGTCTCTGAAGGTAACCAGTTTCCTGCCACCGTTTGATTTACGAGGCGGTGCGTTACTGGCCATCTGGACTCTGATCGTTTTCCTGGGCATCCAGTGGTGGGCCGGCGGCGAGGGCGGCGGGTTCCTCGCCCAGCGGCTGTTCTCCTGCAAGAACGAGAAGCACTCCGTGCTCGCTATGCTCTGGTACAACTTCGCTATGTATGTGCTGCGGCCCTGGCCCTGGATCATCGTGGGGATCGCTTCGCTGTTCCTGATCCCCGATGTCACCGCATACGGCGCACACTATGACCACGAGCACGCCTACGTCATCATGCTCATGAAGTATCTCCCGGCCGGGATGCGCGGGCTGCTGGTCGCGGCCCTGATGGCGGCTTACATGTCCACCATCTCGACCCACGTCAACTTCGGGGCATCCTACATCGTTAACGACCTTTATAAGCGTTTTATCAGTCGGCACGGCAGCGAGCGGTCTTACATCATGGTCTCGCAAATCGCCACGATCGCGCTGGCCGTCTTGGCAGGTTTCTGCGCCTTCTATATGGAATCGATCGGCGGTGCCTGGCTCACATACTTCAAATGGATGGCCGGCGTCGGGGTCGTCGTGCTGCTGCGATGGTATTGGTGGCGGGTCAATGCCTACGCCGAGATCGCCGCCATGGCCGCTTCCCTGGGGCTCAACTACCTGATCGCATATACGCAGAGCTTCCAATATATCTTTGGCCTGCTGGGACTGTCCCAGAACCTGGTCGGCGAGTATGCCGTGGATTACACGATCATCCTGGTTCTCTCTACCGTCTTCTGGTTTATCGTCATGCTTATGACCCCACCGGAGCCCCAGGCACACCTGATCAAGTTCTATGACCGCATCCGTCCCCCCGGTGGTTGGACAAAGATCGCCGACGCCGCTGGGCACCCCGATCATCAGACCGTCGGCTTGGTCGAGTGGGCCGCATGGTTGCTGGGCGTCACCGGTCTGTTCTCCATGATTTTCAGCCTCGGGCACGCCTGCTTCGGCAACTACGGCTATTGCGCCATCTTCGGGGTTTACGGCGTCCTGGCGACTGCGGGGATTTTCAAACTGCTTGGGCGGATGGACTGGTCGGATATCACGGATTCATAAACACAGACGACTTTTTATTAGCTCGTCTATTGAGTTAATGTTGATTTGCCCTGATTTTCCTGTAAAATCAAGGTTTATAGGCATTATTAACACTTTCATTCAGGCCCGATCCAGGGCGTGTCACAGGTCTTCACTGGAGAGAGAATCATGAAACCTGAACCGATCAGCACCGAATCGTTACGCCGGATGACCTGCTACACCGCCGCGGCCGGGATGGGCGCCTTCGCCTTCGGCCAACACGCCCAGGCAGCCGTCGTCTTCACCGACGTGGTCCCGGACACCACAGTCTTGGCCTCCTCGGCCTTCGACATCGACTTCGACGGCGACGGGTTCCTCGATGCCTCGGTCGTCAACACCGGCCTCCAGGTCCAGGTCCGTTCGTTCGGGTTTGACGAGCTTGTCCCCGGGGTTTGGCTGACACCCAACGTCACACTCAGCACGCTGGAGGACTTCGCCTCACCTGGCACCGCCTACTACGTCGCCAGCTTCGCAAGCGGTGCATTGATCGACGGCACGTCCCTGCCGATCGACGACGGGGCGCACATCGGCGTGGGTCTTTACAACACCATCGGCACCGGCGGGTTCGTCGGCATCCAGTTCGAGATCGGCAACGACCCAGGTGAAACCGACGGCGCGGGCATCGACCGCCTGGCGGGTAGTACCACGCATTTCGGCTGGATCGAGATCGACGGCGGCCCGGGGATCAGCGCCGTCGTCAAGAGCTTCGCCTACGAGACCACGGCCAACACCGGCATCCTCGCCGGTGATACCGGATCCATCACAGGCGACCTGGACGGCGATGGGTTCGTCGGGATCAACGACTTGAACATCGTTCTGGGCGATTGGAACCAGAGCATCCCCCCGGGCAATCCCCTGGCGGACCCAAGCGGCGATGGGTTTGTCGGCATCGATGACCTGAACACCGTACTGGGCAACTGGAACGCGGGCACACCGCCAACCGGCGCGGCCGCGGTTCCCGAGCCGACGACTCTGCTCCTGCTCGCCGCCGGGGCGGGGGCCTTGGGATTGCGACGCCGACGATCAATCGGATAAGGCCTTTGAAGAACCCTGGCGGAGGCCGGTTGACCGGCCGTGGAAATTCGCGATCACGCGCCATGACGGGTCGTCCGAGGACTCATCACAGAGTCACCCCCGATTAGCTGGCCGGTTCGAGTTGATAATGATGGAGTGATGTGAATGACATCGAATTTCCGGATCATCCTGATCGTGGTCATCCTGTTCGGCGCGATGCCTGCCCACGCCGGCAACCGCTTCATCAACTTCGCCGGCGGTCTGTGGCTGGTGAAGGATAGCCCCTTCCCCACCCCCGCAGGGCCCGGGCCTAACTTCTGGGACAGCACCGCCGACAGCGTTTTTGTCGATGCACAGGGCAAGCTGCACATGAAGATCCGTCAGATCGGCGGGGTCTGGCACAGCTCCCAGGTCTCGCTGCTGGAGCCGCTGGCGTTCGGCGACTACCGCTTCCAGGTTGAAGGCGACCCCGACCTGCTCGATCCGAACGTGATCCTCGGGCTGTTCCAATTCACAACCGACATCGAAGAGATCGATATCGAGTTGTCGCGCTGGGGCAACGCCGCCGACCCCGACGCCGGGCAATTCGTCGTGCAGCCGTACACGAACAGCCCCGACAACATCGACCGGTTCTCCCTTGTTGACGCGGGGGCCTTATCGACCTACCGGTTCAACTGGCAGGCGGACTCGGTCTTTTTCGAAGCGTTCAAGGGCGGCGCCGATGTGCCTCAGGCCGACACCGACATCCTGCACCAATACTATTACGACGGCCCGGACGTCCCGCCGCTGGCGCCTTTCGCGCAGATACACATCAACCTCTGGCTGATGGGCGGCATGGCACCGATCAACGGGCAGGAAGTCGAAATTATCATCAGCGACTACGCCTACACCGCCCCGATCGCCGGCGACCTGGACGGCGACGGGTTCGTGGGTATCTCTGACCTGAACCTGGTGCTGGGTGTTTGGAACCAGTCCGCACCCTTGCCGAACCTACGCGCCGACCCCACCGGTGACGGTTTCGTCGGCATCTCCGACCTGAACCTGGTGCTTGGCAACTGGAACGCCGGCACACCACCGCCGCCGATCACAACCCCGGAGCCTGGGACGCTGGCGCTACTCGGCGTCGGGGCTTTGGTCACACTCCGGCGTTCACGCTAAATCCCGGACAAATCCGGCTTCTATCGATCTCTCATACGCATTCCAGTGATCCCGTGTGCCCAAGAAATCACCCTCGGCCCACCGGCTTTGCCGGGGGATTCCCACATATGATGACGTCTTAACGTACGAGTTTTAATCGTACTTCGTTTCATACGGACTCTGCTTATACGGATCACGTACAAAATTCGTGCCCCCCATCACGGCCAATCCCCCGGCGGAGCCGGGGGCTGAGGGTAACACGGCCGCCCATGCAATTAATAGAAACCGTAGCAGACACAACGGGTAGAGGCCGACCGCCGATTGACACGGCGTCACCGCGGTACCTCAGCAGCGGGCTCGGTGGTGTACGGCGTTTCGCCGCGAAGCCGACGTGCCAGGTCGGCGATAAGACGGGGGTCACGGTAGGCATCACCGTGTGATCTTGAGAATGGCCGGGCCGGCAGCCACCACGGGGTTTGGCCGTACGGCGCCGCGTTGTGCGCCCCAACGATCGTGTCATACAAACGGACGTACGGGATGATCGGGTAGTCCGCCACCGTGAGTTCCCGGTCGAGCCTGGCAAGAAAATCTGACCCCGCGCGCATGTCCTTGGCCAGCGATCCGGGCGCGACGATCTGAGACATCACTGCGCCTTGATGCGGCGAACTGATCGTGTACAGCCGGGTGATCCGCAGTCGACGCCCCGACTCGTCGTCATCCAAGGGCCCTGCGGTATCACGAGCCACCATCCCCCCCATCGAGAAACCGATGACATCGACTTCCGTGGTCCACCCGGCATCGTCCGACGGGTACGCGGCCTCAATCCGCTTGAGAGTCCGTGCCCGGCAGGCGTCGAAGGTGGTGCACATCCCAAACCCGATCGAGATCACCCGCTGGTCACCCACCGCCAGACGCAGTTGCTCCGCCAGGTAGGCCGGGGGCAGACCCATCATGTCACCCCACCCCCCAAGCACGACGACCGGCCGGCGTAACGCGACCGGGTCCGCTTGCATACGGATAAGCTCTGACTCCGCACGTTTGACGGTCAGGGGGAATGACGGATTATGCTTTTTACCCATCTCGCAGCCTGACAGGTACGCCGCAATCGGCAGCAATCCCGCCAACGCCCAGGCCAAGCGAGGTCTCGCCACCACTTCAGGACTGTAAGTTTCAGGATTCATCCGCGGGATCCTTGCCAACCTTCATAAATAGGTAGTCGCGGCCCGGCCCGTAAGCTTGCAGCCACCGTGGGATATGCGAGGATATGGTAGATTGCTAAGAGATTCCATCCGGGGACGGCGTCACGATTTATGACAGATAACCAACCCAGCGGCGTAACTCGGTCCCCGGGGAAACACCAGGCGTTGCTTCAAGAGATACCCCCACTGACCTCTAGCAGGCCCGCCACCACCTGGCTCTGGCTGCTAGCCGTGCTGGTGGTCTGCGCCGTGCCGATGCTGGTAACGGTGGGACACGCCGACTCCAAACGGACCATGGAGAATATCGCCCTGCTCAGCGCCCAGGAGACCTGGCTGCGTCAGCACGGCTGGCAGGACATCCCACCGGACCCCGACGCCTGGCTGATGCCCACCCGCAACGGTAACCCCAGGATCGTCAAGCCGCCGATGGTCATCTGGATGGACATGATCGCCTGGACGGGGTTGACACCACAGACTTCTACAGCCGAGCAGTTGATCACACGTGCTCGGATCGTGTCCGTCGGGATGGGCCTGCTGACGGTCGTCGGCGTGTTCTGGATCGGCTGCGTGATAGGCGACCCCAAGCTGGCGGTGATGTCCGCACTGGCGGCCGGGACGTGCCTGTTCCTCCAGCGCCAGGCCCGGATCGCCTCCTACGACATGCACATGACCGGCTGGGCGACTTTAGCGGTCGCGTCGGCGATCTGGGCGATGCGCCCCTTCAAACCACCGCCTGGCAGAGCCGTCACCCTCCTGGGCTGGTCCCTGGCGGGTGTGGCATTGGCCGGCTCATACATGAGCAAGGGGCCGTTGGCCCTGCTGGTCGGCGCGGGGCCGGTGTTGTGTACGATCGTGGTCGTAAAAGACCACTGGCGCCGTCATGCCTGGGGCCTCGCGGGGATGCTGCTGGTCGCCGTCGTGCTGACCGCGCCGTGGTACCTGTACCTCTTTTCAGTGGTAACAAATGCCGAGAGGGCACTGGCGCACGAGTACCGCGCCGAGCGGATGGAATTCCAACACCCTTTTTATTACCTGGGTCTGTTGGGGCTGATCCTGCCGTGGTCGGTCTGGCTGGTCGGCGGACTGGTCCAGCCGTTCATGCGATCGTCAGGCGAAGCACGACGCCGGCTGATGGTGCCCTGGGCGTGGTTCATCTTGGTCTTCGTGGCGTTCTCGATCCCCGGCGCCAAACAACAACGCTACATCCTCCCGATCATGCCCGCCGCCGCGTTGCTGATCGGCCAGCTCTGGCGTTACCACGAATCACTGGCACAGCGCGGCGAAACCGACCCCGGCGTCAACCTGCTGCGCATCCCGCACTGGGTCATGGTCATCACCGTGTCGGTGCTTACCTGGCCGTTCTTTGTCAGCCAGGGCTGGATGATCAACCGGGGCTGGTTCGACACGATGCCCGTCGGCGACGTCCCGCAGCTTTACGCCGCATCTGCCGGGATTGTCCTGACAGCCCTGGCCATTCTGGGAGCGCGTTGGCACTTTAAATGGAAGCCGATGCACGCGGCACTGACCATGAGCATGTGGTCGGCCGTGCTGATGACCCTGGTCTGGTACGCCTGGTCCACCGGCGAGCGCAGTATCCACCCGGTCAAAGAGTCGGCCCAACGCATTGCATCTATCACCGACGGTGCCGTTATCGGTTGCCTTAAGAACCGTAAATACCCCCTCTCACCCAACGAGGAATTCCTGCTCTACGCCCGGCGGATCCTCACGCCGGTCAAACCCAAACAAGTTAATGAGTTTGGCAATAGCGCCCAAACAATCTTCATCATGGCACCATTGGAAAAAGAAACCAACCGTGTGCTCAGGCGTAACGGGTACAAGCAAGTCGATGAGTTCCTACACGACTACGATGAAACGCTCGGGCTGTGGCGATACATCGGCAAACGCGATCCCAAGGAAGCGAAGACGCAAAGCAAAACACAAACACCCGACCCCGCCCGGACCGCGCCGTAACGGCGAACACCCCACCGCATCAACCCTGCAACATAAATACGCACCTCAGCCCCGGCGCCGCTTGGCTAACAAGAACACGCCAAACGCCATCACCCCCCCCGTGGCCGGCTCGGGGATCACGCTCGACGCCTCACCCGATGGCGGCGTCCCCGCGTTCCAGTTCCCAAGCACAATGTTCAGGTCGTCGATCCCGATAAACCCATCGCCGGAGGGATCGCCCAGGAGCCACACGCCGGGCGTGACGTTGCCGTTCCATGCCCCCAGCACGATGTTCAGGTCGTTGATCCCGACAAAGCCATCGCCATCCAGATCGCCCAATAGACCGGCGTTGAGCGTCACGATGTTCGCGGTGTAACTCACACCCAGCCCGATATTGGGGATCACCGGGAAATCGATGGTGCTAAAGACCCCGGCGATACCCGCACCCGCGGTCAGGATATCGAAGCTGTCGCCGATACCGGGCACATAGCCACCCAGCAACACGACGTCCAGCAACCCGTCGAGCGTCGCGTTATCGCCGACCTTAAGCCAGTCATACGTGACGCCCTGACTCAGCCCCGCCAGTTCGATCTCCATCATCCCAGCCGGTAGCTGGACATAATCATCAGCGACCAACGTGCCCGGCGAAGAACCGAGGATCAGCCCGCCCCCGTTGTTCACTTTCGCTGCGATGACCGCGCCGTCCAATGCGTTCAGGGTCGTCCCGGGTGTGACAATCAACGAGGCCGTCCCGCTGAACCCCGCACCCGCACGGACCAACGCATCGCCCAGAAGATTCAGGTCCGCACCCAGTGTCGTCGTGCTGCCCGCCTCAAAACTACTGGCGGCATTGAGTGTCGAGGCGGCAGAACTGACCGCAAGCGTCCCAAACTGATTGAACGACGGCGAAACGATGTCGCCACCCGTCAGGTTGACCTGCCCGGTGTTGCTCAGCCCGCCGAAATCCATCTTGAATGACTGCCCGGCCCCGACGTTCAGCGTCCCGGCAAACCCGGCGACGCCTACGTTCTTAGCCACACGCACGCTCCCGGTCAGGGCGTTGATCGTCCCGGTATTCCCGCCACCGTCAAGGTCCAGCACGCCAACCGGATTAAGCACCAGCTCCCCGCCGTCACCGGTCAGGGTATTGGTATTGCTGAACCCCCCCGCCGTGGCGATCGTGCCGAACCCCGTGGTCAGCCCGCCGTTGGTGATCGACGCACCGGTGACCTGCCCACCATTCACCTCAAGCGCCTGATACAGGTTCGTGTTCCAGGCGTTGGTGATATTAAGCACGCCGTCCGTGTCGTTCGTGCCGATACGCGCCAAACCCGAGCTCTGCAGCGTGCTGAAAACGCTAAGTGTCCCGTCATCCGCAAACAGCCGCCCGCCGAGGTTCAACGACAACAGGGCCGTCGATATCGTGCCGTTGCCGACCAGCCGCTTGTTGGTCCCGACGGAGAGCCTGCCCAGGCCCGTGATCGTGCCGCCGCTGATGATATTCGTGTTGACCGCATCGCCGCCGCTCATGGAAAAGACGTCTCCAGCCAGGTTGACGTTGACCGTGCCGGTGACCGTGGCCCGGGCGGCCCACCCGGTCCAGGCGTTGATGTTCGTGATGCCGGACATCGTGAAGTCCTGACCGGCGATCGAGGTGTTTGCGCTGTTCACCGCGTGGGTGATGTTCAGCGTCCCGGCCATCGTCCAGGCGGCCGGCGTGTTGACCGTAAGCTGACTGAATGCGTCGTCGACGTTGATCGTGCCGTTAAAGTTGTTGTTACCGGTGTCGATGTTGGTCGAATTGACGGTCAGGTCATTGTTAAGCGTGAAGCTGGTGCCGCCGCTGGTCCCGTCCATGTCAAACTGAGCGACGTCCACCGTCGTGGCCGCATTCACGGTCGCCGCCCCGTCCTGCTGGATCGTGCCGGCACCGGTATAGCTGCCGCCATTGAACGTGGTCACGCCGTTGAGTTCGACCTCGGAGCCGGACTCAACCGTGACCGACGCGCCGGACTCGAAACTGACCGCGGCATTGATGTGCGACTGCCCGCCCGTGACGTTGATCGCGCCATTGACATCCATCTGTTCGCCGTTAACGGTGGGGTTCGCCGCGCCCTGGTTGGCCAGGTTCATCGTACCGTCCATGCCCCAGGCCGCGGCGGTGTTGACCGCGAGTGTCCCGCCGTTGACGTTGACCGTGCCGTTGAACCCACCCACCCCGTCATCGATGGTGGTGGCGTTGATGGTGAAGACGACGCCGTCGTTGATATTCGTGATCTCCGTCCCGCTGGAGCCGTCCCAGTCGTACTTCCCGATACCGAGGGTGGTGTTGCTGATGACGGTGGCGGTTGCGTTCTGCTCAATCTCCCCGAAGCCGGTAAACGCCCCGCCGTTGAAGGTCGTGGTGCCGTTAAGTTGCAACCGGTCGCTGACGCTGGTGATCTCGGTATTGGATGTCGGGTGGAACTCCACCGGGGCCGTGATCTGACCCGTCCCCGTGATCGGGACGGAGACCGCGCCGGTGATGTTGACCTTCGAGCCCGAGAGGACCGGGTTGGTCCCGTTATCCAGGAAGACCAGGCTCCCCGCCATCGTCCAGGGGGCGGGCAGAAAGATCGGGAACATGCCGCCGGGATCGATGATCGTCCCCGTGGCGACGTTGAGCGTGCCGGAGTTGATCGTGACCACACCGTTATGCGCATCGGTGATCCCGGTACCGGTGATGTTCATCGTCGCCCCGGCTTCGATCGTCGTGTCGCTGATCGTTTCGCCGTCGAAGTCGAAGCTGTTGACGCTGATGTTGACCGTGCTGCCGGCCGTTACCGTGGCGTCGCCATCCTGCACCAGCTTGCCGTTACCGGTAAAACTCCCCCCGTTGTAGACGATCGTGTCGCCGATCGCGTTTCCGATGTCCAGCCGATCATCCACATCGGGCATGCCCACCGTGGCCGTCGCATGGAACGTGGTCGGCCCGTCGAGCTCGCCGAATTGATTGACGTTGATGTCACCGCGGATAACCATCGCCCCGCCATCCACCTCAGCGCGATCCACCGCGGTGGCCCCGCCGTTCAGATTCAACACGCCCCCCGCCCCGTGCTCCCACCCCGCCACGAACGTGATGCTGTGCCCGATCCCGACCGTCATCGTCCCGTCAAACGCATCGGCGAGTCCGCCTGAGTTGAAATCGATGTCGCCGTTGCTGGCGTTGACAATGCCGTTGGCCCCGCCGTCGAGGTTCCAGGGGTTTGCCGCGGCGCTGGTGAAAGTCAGTGTCCCGCCGTCGGGGACGATCTCGCCGTCGTTGTCCAGGCGTGTCAGGACATCGACCGACCCGTTACCGGTGATCCGCCCGAGGAATCCGCTGGTCGTGTTGATGTCGAGGGTGCCGTTGACGTCCGCCAGCCCGCCGGTCATGTCCAGCTCGCCGCCATTGAGGTCAAGACGATTCGCTTCCAATTCCCCGCCGGCCTCGACGAAGATCTGAGGCCGGACCGCCACCCCGTCGTGCTCGACCGTCGCCGTCCCGCTGACATCCAGGCGGAAAGCGTTGGTGAACAAATCCGTACCCTCGCCGACGAACAGCTGTGCAGCGGTATCGTTGATGTTAAGCTGGATATTCCCCCCGTTCCGCAGGAAAGCCCAGTCCGCCGCACCGGGGACCTGGTTGCCCTCCCAGTTCCCCGCCGTCCCCCAGTTGACCCCGCCCAGGAAGTCCTGCCGGGGTAAGTCGATCGTCGTCCAACCCGCCGCCGCCGCCGCCGCGAACACGTCCGTCGCCGTGGGCATCCGACGCCGGTTCGTCGCACCACAACCCGAACACATCAAGGACACCCCCGGGGAGATGTGATTGCTGTTGTCACCGATCGCCATCACCGCACCATTCACAAAAGCGGTGTTCACGTCGTAATCCCCGTCGTTGGTCTCCGGCGAGGTGACGTTCCCCGTGAGCCCCACCGCGTGCCCGATCTCGTGGATCGCCGTGCTAAGCAGATCGAACCCGTTGAGCGCAGCCGCCGGCGCCCCGGCAACCGTCGAGCCCCGGTATCCCACCTCCAACAGGTCCGGGGGCGCCCCGTTGAACCAGCTGGTCTGCTGCACCCCGGAGAGGTCACGGTAAAGCGTCTGCTGCAGGTCGAACTCCGAGTGGTTCGTCGGCGTCGGGTCGAAATACCACAACCGTTCCACGCCGTTCAGCGTGGTGTCGAAGCGGATACGCGCCGTGGTCGGCTTGGCGACCGGCCCGCCGTCCAGGTTGTTGTGCAGCCCCAACGTGCCATTCGCGTCGCTTAGGTTATCGTAGTAGTACTCAATGTCGATCGTCCACGTGTCCTCGATGATGTCTTCCCAGAAGTTCGCCGCCGCCTGCATGATCGGCTGCAGCAACGCACCGGTCGAGTCGAAACCCGGCGAGTCCGAGACCCCGGAGTTAAAAGTCAGATTGATTGTGATCGACTCCGCCGCCGGCGTCACACACAGCGCCGCCATGGCGAAGACCGCACCCACCACACCGCCCGTCAGCCTCTTGCTCCGCATGTGTCCACCCTTATGCTGAAATGACATCCGTGTAGCATCCCGGCCTCCCCGACATCCGTCTCAGGCAACACCACAATAAGACAAACCCAGCCATTCCATGCCCGGGTTTTTCCAACCACAACATGATTAGGGTCCACCCCCCCTGGCGGGCCCTGGACCGGACCGCCTCCAGTCAAATAGGACACCTCTAAACTACACGGAAGTCCGTCATTGTCAAGGATTTCTGGCACAAGTCCTCCCCATACAGGACTCACGCGCATAAAAAAACCGGGTGCCGTGGGAGGGCACCCGGTATCAGTGTCTGAAAACACTATACGGTGAGCTATCGTGGCTTAGGCCCGTTACCGCCTAAACAACGCAGCCGTCATATCCAAACTCTTAGCGACGACGCCTCAGCATCGCCAGACCACCCAGGCCCAGCAGGGCCAACGTAGCCGGCTCGGGGACCGCGGTACCCGGAGGCGGGGGCGTCCCGGCGTTCCAGTTGCCCAGGACCAGGTTCAGGTCAACCAGCCCGACAAAGCCATCACCCGAAGGATCGGCCAACGGGTCGCCGGGAGGCACGCTCTGGTTCCAGGCGCTCAGAATAATGTTCAGGTCGGTGATCCCGACGAATCCATCGCCGTCCAGGTCGCCCACGATGCCGCCCTGGCTGATCGTGACGAACTGGTCGCCAGCGACGAGGGACAGGTCGAGGTTGGCAAGGTTCCCTGTCCAGGTCGTATCACCACTGCCGAGGTTGACCCCGAGGATGCCGTCACCGGCGAACTGGTTGGACGCGAAGTCGTGGCCGGTGCCGTTGATGAAGGCCGTAACCTTGATGTCGCCGGTGGGGGCGCCCAGGGCCGCCAGCGGGATGGCCAGCTCAACGCCCGTGGTCACCAGCTCGGGGGTCCCGGTCTGGCCAGCGGCACAGGTGATCGCGTCGCCGCAACCGTTCACGCCGCCGATGTTGGTCTGATCGACCGCCAACTGGATACCCACGGTGCTGTTGTCCATGTCACGGTGGTTCAGGTCATTCAGGGGGTCTGCAAGGGCGTCCCACGGCTCAAAGAACTCGTGCAGGGCGATGTCGTCGGCGGGGTTGGCCTGTGCGAACAGGTTGTTGTTCTGGTCGATGACGGTACCCAGGGCCAGACCACGGGAAGCGCCCAGGGCGTCCAGCTCATCACCAAATGGGTCCAGCACACCGCCAATGCGCACGTTCGCGCCAGTGGGGCCGTTATTCAACTCGGCGTAATGGGCGGTGGCGATCCAGCCGCTTGCGAGCGGGAATGCAAACGGATCACCCGTGGTCTCGGTGCCGTTGGAGACGGTCACGTAGTAGTCAGCCGTGAAACCGGTATCGAAGGTCGCGCCGCTCATCCGTTGCAACGCCCCGTCGGTCGTACCGAAACCGCCGCAGCAGAAG
>JAJDCV010000066.1 GCA_029260675.1 Phycisphaeraceae bacterium | reverse complement strand
CGATACCCGTCAGGACGTCCATGCGTATGTGCTGATCGATCCCGCCGAAAAACAACTCGACGCGATGCTCGACCGGGCCGTGAACAAGCTGCCTTTCATGGTGGTCGGTGCACGGTCTGACAACGGGGACGTGCCGTCGATCGATACGGACAACCGTGACCTGGCCGCCAAGGCGGTCAATCACCTGTATCACCTGGGCCACCGCCGGATCGGATGTTTCATAGGCGGCTGCCAATTTATCGACAACGATGATCTTTACAAGGGTTTTGTCAAGGCGTGTAAAATCCTGGGGATCGAGGAGAAGGACCGCCCGATCGTAGAGATGCAGGGCACCAGTCTCAGGCCGGACGACAGACTCAAGCTCAACCGGATGCTCAGCGAGAAGGGGCTCACCGCCGTATTCGCCGGTGGATATAACCTGGCTCTGGAGGTGTACCAGGCCGCTTCGACGATCGGGTTGAAGGTCCCGGAGCAGCTTTCGGTGGTGGGTGTGGACGACCCGCCCAGCGCCTCGCACCTCTGGCCACCGCTGACCACGCTACGCCAGCCGCTGACTCATCTGGGGCACGCCGCCATATCCGGGGTCTATAAGAACCTGGGGGACGACGAGCATGCCCTCAAGAGTGAGACCCTCCGCGCTGAATTGGTGATCCGTCAATCGTCCGGTGCCCCGCGCAGCACCGTATGACACACCGGGTTTGATCCAAGAGCGATGGCATGCCGACACGGCTTGGACGAGAAAGTCCAACCTGCGGAATCCCGGGTGTCCATTTCAATCGGTGCTTATTGGCAGTCGGTTTTGCTCAGCCCTTGAGCATTGCAACATCCCCGCAGCAACACAAACCACCACGGTGCCTTTCGCCGGGGCGTCGGTTGTTATATAAATACTCTTTCCAGGTCGGGCCGCGTCGCCCGGCAATGCTGACTTACAGACCTTTCAGGACCGGGGACGCCGGAGACAACTCAGATGACCTGGATCTCGACTTTAGCTGCTACCGCAGACACGGCGGGCTCGCTCTCCAGCCACTTCACATGGATCGACTGGGGGGTGCTGATCGGCTACCTGGTCCTGGTCAGTATCCTTGGCGTCAAGCTTGCCGGCAAGCAGGAGAGCATGGAGGACTTCTTCCGCGGCGGCGGGAGGCTGCCGTGGTACGCGGTGTCCGGATCGATGATCGCCACGATTATCTCCGCCGTCACCTTCATCGCCGTCCCCGCCCGCATCTTCCGGGATGGCGGAAACTTCACCTACCTTCAGTTCGGGATCATCGCCGGGCTGTTGTCCCGCTTCTTTGTTTCTTTTGTCCTGATCCCGGCCTACTTCAAGCACAAGGTCTACAGCCCCTACGACTACATGGGCAAGAAGCTCGGCGAGACCGCACGGACGGTCACAACCCTGCTGTTTTCACTGATGGGCCTGCTCGCTCAGGCGGCGAGGGTCTACCTCACCGCGATCATCCTGGAGGTGATCCTCAAAGACCAGCTGACCGTACTGTATGACGCAACCGGGATCGACAGCCTGATCTGGGCGGTCGGGATCGTCGGGGTCATCGCGATCGCCTGGACGATGCTCGGCGGGATCGCCACGGTGATCTGGACCGACGTGATGCTGTTCCTGGTCTTCGTCATCGGCGGGATCGTCGCGCTGGGGGTCGTGGTCGATCAACTACCCGGCGGGTTCGGGCAGTTGTTCCAGGACGCCGGCGAGGCCGGGAAATTCAAGCTCTGGAGCATCAACCTGTCTCAGCCGGAGAACTCACAGTATGCTTCGATCTGGGGCGAGGTCTTCGCCGAGCCGTTCACCATCTGGGCGGCCATCATCGCGGTGACCTTCGGCAACATCGGGGCGTACGGCACGGACCAGCTACTCGCCCAGCGCATCTTCTGTTGCAAGAACGAACGACACGCCAAGCTCGCCGTGATGACCAGCTGGGCTGCGGAAGCGGTCGCCGCGTTGATGCTGCTGGTCGGTGCGGGTCTGTGGGTCTTCTATCAGCAGTTCCCCGAGCGGCTCGGTGTGGATGCCGCCGCGGTCGTCGCTGACAACGCGGATAATATCCTGCCCGTTTTCGCACTGTTGGAAGTCCCATCGGGTCTGACGGGCCTGATCATCGCGGGGGTGTTCGCCGCCGCGATCTCCTCGCTGACATCGATCCTGGCGGCGCTGTCTCAGACCACGATCTCGGGGGTGTACCTGCCGCTGCGCAAGATCGACCCGGATTCCCCGGACGCTGCAAAGCACGGCAAGGAGATCCTGGCTGTCTCGCGTGGGCTGGTTGTTTTCTGGGGGATCGCATTGTGCCTGATGGCTCTGCTGATCGATGTGTATGTCGAACGGATGCAGGCCGCCGGCAAGGAGGTGCCTTTCCTCGATCTGGCGCTTGGTCTGGCCAGCTACGTCGTCGGTGCGCTGCTGGCGACGTTCCTGCTGGCGTGGTTGCCGCTGAAGAAGAACGCCTACGGGCTGATCTGGGCGGCCCCGCTGTCGGTTTTCGGGGTCTTCGCTTCGCGTTTCCACGAGCCTTGGGCGATGAACATTTGCTTAGCCGTGGTGGGTGTGCTGCTGGTCACATGGATCATCTCCGCGGCTCTGAACCGGACCACGCGCAGACCGAAGCTGTTTGCCAAGACGGTCTGGCTGGCGGTCGGGTGCCTGCTGCTCTGGCTTATCTGCAAGCACCTCTGGTTCGGGCAGATCAACCCCGAAACCGGGGCGACGGTCCTTGACGATCTCGGAGACCCGGTCAAGCTGTCGATCTCCTGGCCCTGGTACGCCGTGATCGGCGGTTTCTTCGCGTTTGTCTTCGGATTCCTGCTGGGTGAACCGCATAAGGGTGAGTCGGCCTGACCGCTTAAGTATGATGTCGGCGAAGCTACGGTAACGCCTTGGTAATCGAACGGACCCATGCAGAAGCAAGCAAACGCTCCCGGCTGGTCGCTGGGCATCGACATCGGCGGGTCTAGCGTGAAGTTGGCACTGGTCAATGACGGTGCCGAACCTCTCACACTGCGCGGTGATCCCCACGAGATGCCTTCAGTCGAAGTGCTTTCCGACAGTATCGGTTCATCTTTCGATGCGTTGCTGAAACAGGCCGAGCTTGATCGCGGTGCGGTGCGCTCGGTGGGCGTGTCGATCGCCGGGCCAATGGACAGGGCGGGGGTGATCGAGATGGCGGCGAACGTGCCGGCGCTGGCGGGCGTGTCGATCCCCAACTGGATCGAAGAAACCCTCAAACTGGGCGTGCCCGTGACCGCGGCAACCGACGCCAACGCCGCCGCGGCCTGCGAACACCGACGCAACCCCATGCCCGGCAGGAGCCTCTACCTCTCGCTTGGCACAGGCGTGGGTGGGGCGGTCCTGGACAACGGCCGACCCGTCATCATCACACGCGGCACCAGCGGTCACTTCGGGCACATGGACGTTTCAGGCGGTGAACGCGACGCACCGGTCACACCCGGCGCAGGCCGGGGCGCGCTCGAGGCCTACGTCGGTTTCCGAACGCTCGAAGCCGACGGCGTCCCGTTTGATTCGGACAGCCGGTTCGAGCACCCGACCATGAAACGGGCGCTCGCGGCTCTGGCACGCGGTATCCGCATCCTCCTGGCACTGTACCGGCCCGATCACATCGTCCTGATGGGCGGGACCGTCAGCATTTTCAGCCCGGCGCTGCCACAGATCGAATCGATGGCAAACGACCGCCTGACCGCCGCCGCGCCGAAGAAGTGGACCCTCACCGTCGGGCAATCCGACAACTTCGCCGCCGCCATCGGCGCCGCTTCGCTTTCTTGTTTATCCGATTAGCGTACGAGTGTTCACGGCCCATCCAATGAGAATGGGAACCGATTACCCGCCGTTTCCGTCTGGTGTGTGTGTGCTAGAGGTTGAATCGGTAGCTTCGGCGGGGATGCCGAGGATGTCCACGTTCCCGCGTCGGCCGTTGTGGTATTTCACGGCCTGCTGCTGAAGACGCATCCGTTCGGCGAAGTCGTCCATCAGGTACCAGTCTCGCCAGTCGGTGATGCCCGCGGCCTTGGCTGCTGAGGCATCGAGCGTGCGCCCCTTGGTGACTTCGCCTGTTTCCGGGTCCACCGTGCCACCGCCGAGCGTGATAGGTTTGCCGGTCTTGAATGCCAGGCGGTAGGCCTGTTCGACGTCGGTCAGAACCTCGCCTTGTTGGGTGGGGGCTTGATCCACGCGGATCGTGTTCTGTTTTTGGGGGGCCGCCATTGTCACGGTTTCGGGGGCTTGCGTGGGTGGCGGTGTGGGCTCGACGTAGATCGGCTCGGGGGCGATCGCCGCGGCGGGTCTTGTGACACGCGCTGTCGTCAGGCGTTGCTCGGTCAGGCCGGCCTGGACCTCTCGGCGGATCGTCGAGCGTAACTCGTCCATCCCCGCGATCGACTTCGACCGGATCTCGGCGAGCACCTGCCGAAGCGCCTCGCTGTCCGTGCCGGTGTCGGATGACGCCAGCAGGTCATAGATCTGGTCGAGCCTGGCGTCGGTCTCCTGCTGCGCCGCCAGGGCGAGGCGGACCTGCTCCAGGAGTTGTTTGCTGGCCTGGTCTTGACTCACCGAGTGATCCAGTGTGCTGGCGATCTGCTCCAGCAGTGGGCGCGTCCCGTCGAGCTGGTCCGTCACCGCAAGGGCGACCGCGTCCGCGAGTTGCTGGGAGGTCGGGCCCGATTCGAGCTTCGATGCGAGTTCGCGCAGCAGGGCCATCGCCTCGTCGTCACCCGAGCCGGCTTCGATCTGCTTAACCGCAGTCAGGACCGAGTCGAGGTCGCCGTTGGTGTCGATCTGGTTGACCACCTCGCGTAACGCCGTGGCCGTCTCGCCCGACTGGGATTGCATGAGTGTCTTGAGTTCAGCCAACTGGTCGGCGGTCTGGTTCTGCTGCTCGAACGCCTGGGTGACCAGCTGCTCGGTCGCCTGTGCCTGTGAAGTGAGCGCTTCGCGCAGCGGTGCCATCAACTCCTGAGCGTCCGGGCTGTCTGCCTTTGCGAGGCGGCTTTCGATCCGATTCAGCAGTTCATCGGTCTTCTGTTGCTCTTTTGCCAGGGCCTGACGGACTTCCGTGGAAACCTGCTCGAGCGTCGGACGGGCCTGGAGTTCCACGGCGACGGCCTCTAACTGGTCCAGCACCTTGGCGTTCAGGTCCGGGCGCGCCTGCGCCTGTTCGATCTGCCGCCGAAGCGTGTCCAGGGACTGCTCGTTGGCGCGTGTCGCCAACGCGACCGCCTGCAACTCGGGCAGCAGGCCCGCGGTGTTGGCCTGCTGACGCTTCATCACGTCCCGGACTTCCGCCAGCGTCATCCACTGTGAGGATTGCGATTCAACACGGGCCAGGATCGCATCAAGCGTCGGCTGACTCGAATCATGCAGATCGGCCAGCGCCGTGCGGATCTCGTCAAGCTGTTCCAGGCTGCCGCCCTGCGCCTCGATCGACGCGAGGATGTCGTTCAGCAGGGGGGTGCTGCTTGCTCCCAGTGCCTGGACCTCCTCGTAGATCTCGTCGGTCCGGTCGGCGATGGCCAACTGCGATCGCGTCGCGAGTGTCTGCGCCTCCGTGGCGGCCTGTTGCACCTTGGACATACCGGCCTGAGACGCCAGCAGGTCTTCGCGGAGTTTGAGGTTGGCGTCGGTGGTATTCAGGTAGAGCCAGGCGCTGCACCCCACGGTGAAGGCGGCGGCGGTCATGGCAGCGGCGGTGGATGCGCGGGGGATGAAACGGCGCTTCGTCGCGATGCCGGCCCAGTTGTCGGTTGGGATCGGTTGCCCGGTGAGCAGCGCGGCACGCTCGGCCTGCTCGGCGGGGACACGGGCGACCACCAGTTGCGTCCGCGCGATCTGCACACGGTCCCCGTCCGCCAGGGGGGTCTTGCCCTCGGCCCGGATCTTGTTGATGAATGTGCCGTGCCGCGATGCCAGGTCGCGGACATACCACTTGCCGCCTTCACACTTAAACCGTGCGTGCTGCCTGGACGCTTTGCCGTCGCTGAGTCGAAGGTCCTTGCTTTCACGGCCGACGATAACCGTCTGGTCATCCGTCCACTCGTACATCCGGCCCTTGTCCGGGCCCTCGGCAACAATGAGGATCAACATATTTTAATGCTCCTGGACCCTGAACACCGAGGTCCAATAATTAGCGGTCCAATAATGTATGGCGGATAGGGGGTTTACGCAAGGCGAAAGCCCCCCATGAGACGGCCCCGAAATAGACATGAATCGGGCCGGATGGGAGCTATCTGACCCCTACGACGTAG
>JAJDCV010000065.1 GCA_029260675.1 Phycisphaeraceae bacterium | reverse complement strand
TTGTTCTGGATCGGTGCGCAGCTTGGGAATTGGCTGGCGGGCCTTACCGGCATGGTCGGCCTGTTCGCGTTGCCTCGGATTGTTGATGGGATGTCGCGGGGCGGGGGGATGTTGGCCTGGAACCTGGGCCACAACGACTTCGCCGACCGCCGGATGGTTCCTTTATACATGGGGATCCACGTCACCCTCACCGGTGTCCGTGGCTTCCTTGCGCCGTACATGGCCGTCACCCTGCTGTACGGCTGGACCGCCGACGCGATCCCGGGCATGACGTTGCCCGTCTTTGCTGGGATCGGGCCGCACGTGTTTCTTGTTACGACCGCGCTGGCGGTGATCGCGGAGGTTGGGTTTGTACGGCTGAGCCGGGCTGTGTGATTGCTCTGGCTTGCGAAGCCTGAAGGATTCCATACGCGACCACGGCCCGGTATGGACCGGGCCGTGGCTAGTAAGTGCTGAGGTGTTCGTCTGTATCGTACTTGGGTTTAGACGGACGGACGGCGTGAGAGGCAGCAGGCCAGACCCAGTAGCACGCAGCCGCTGGTGGCCGGTTCGGGGACGGTCTCGAATCGGAAGTCATCAATCGCCAGGGCTTCGTTCCCGGACAAACCGCTGAGTTCCAGACGATCGAATCCGGATTCGACCTGGAGCGCCGCGAAGACACTGGAGATGTTGCCGGCCGGCAGCGCGGAGCCGGTACTGAACCGATGTTCATCGACCAGCAATCCGCCGCGGAATGCCTGCAGCAGGATGATGTCTCCGGCCCCATCCACGTGCTGTCCCACCCAGGCGCCCGCTCGCTTCTGCAGCGTGCCGAAGATGGCGATGATCGGGTTTCTGATAGGCGAAGCCGAGGAGGGGAAGTTGACGCCTTCTCGATTGCCTTGGATGGTTGAGCCCGAGAATGGGTCGCCGTAGAAACCGCCCGAAAACACGACGCCCAGGCCTTGGAACTGTGTGGTAATCTGCACTCCGCCTGCGATCGTTTCGAAATCGATCAGGGTCGAAGCGGGTGTGAAGTCGCCAAGTCCGATCGGTGAGGCCAGGGCATTGTGACCCGCGACCAGGACAACGAGGAGCGCAGCAGATATCCGTAGCATGATTAGTCCCTTCTTCCTTCTGATTGAGAGGCCCCGTGAACACATATAAACGAAGATCGGGCTGCGGGTCTGGGAGGTTTAGGCCCTGGGTGCAGATATGAGTAATTTGGGATGATTCTTTTAAAGTAATAAGCCCGGATCCCCACGCGTCATTCTTATCGCTCCGTGTGTCTCATAATGGGTGACACATTCATTTTCGAAGCGCGATGCAAGCGTAGGCCCTGCCGAAGAGGGGTGGGAGCAGAAGTGCCCCGGGGTGCGGTTTACCGGGGGATGCGTGTTGAGTCTGGGTTGCCCGACGCTGATTGACTGCGCTTGGCGTGTTATCCGTGCGGCTACGGCCTTGGGTGGAACTTAGCCATGACCTGTTTAAGCCGTGTGCGGTCGACGTGGGTGTAGCTCTGTGTGGTGGTGATGTCGACGTGGCCGAGCATTTCCTGTACGACGCGGAGGTCGGCTCCGCCGGAGAGCAGGTGTGTGGCGAAGGAGTGGCGGAGCATGTGTGGGTAGATGCCTGTGAGTCCTGCGCGTTTGGCGTGGCGTTTGACGACCTGCCAGATAACGACGCGGGTCAGTTCGCTGCCGGTGCGAGAGAGGAAGACGTTGTTCGAAGGTTTGTCGTCACGTAGCAGGTCCGGGCGTAGCTCGTCGAGGTAGCGTTGCAGGGCGTCGAGCGCGGGCTTGCCGACGGGGACGATGCGTTCCTTGTTGCCTTTGCCGATGACACGGGTGACGCCTAGGCTGAAGTGGATCTGGTCGCAGGTGAGGTCGGCGGCCTCGCTTGCACGCAGGCCCGAGGCGTAGAGCAGCTCAAGCAGGGCGACGTCGCGGAGGTACAAGGGATCGGTGGGGCGGGGGGCCTCGATCAGCTTGTGTACCTGCTCGGCCCCCATGACCGTCGGCAGCCGTTTCCAAGCGACGGGTCGGCTAAGCAACTCGGCGGGGTTCTTCATCGCGAAGCCACGCGCTTCCAGGAACCGGCCGAAGACCCGGATGGTGGCGACGTGCCGGACGATCGACGAGACCTCCAGCCCCCGGGCTTCCAGGAAGCGGAGGTGGTTGGTGATCCGGTCGAGATTCAGGTCGTCCCAGCGAGTGTGTTTTTCCTGCTGCATCCACCGCCACAGATCGATCAGGTCTCGGGCGTAGGCTTCGAGCGTGGCCTTGGCAAAACCGCACTCGATCCGGCAGTAGCTGAGGAACTCCCGGACCGCCGGTTCCAGATCGGAGCCCGGCTCGATCCCCGCGAACTTCAGCACGCCGTGGCCTTGGGGCGCGTTGCTCAAAGATGCTTTGGCGTGGGCGGGGTTCAAGGCGTTAATTCGCTCCTGGGAAGGGCCCCTGTCGGGGTAGGGGCATTGATTGCGGTCACGGCCCCGGACGGGCACAGATCACCGGCTCCGCCAGTTATGCGACACAACCTGTTATCGTCAACCCCGTCATCGGGCCGTGAATCTGCCGACATTGGCTAGGGCCCCCAAGGCCAGGGTTGTTGGGCCTGCTCTGATCCCGGCTAATCTCGATGTATGGACTTGATCGCAACCGCAGCTCAGCTATGCGTTTCCCGCAGGACTCGCGCGTAGCCAAAATGGAGCCCGAAAGACATCTCTATATGTGTCCCCGGAATCATGCCAGATCAGTATGCCGTTACTGCTTAGGTGGTGGGGGTAGTAGTAGGGGCATAGGGTCGTGATGCCGCAGTTTGCTGAGTGTCTAAAGATGGAAAGGGATCAGGGTCATATATCCTATTTAGGATATATATTATATATGAGGTCGTTACGGAGGGGATATCCCGGAAGCCTCGCCCGCCCATGCCGTAGGGTTCGTGGCGGGGTTGTGGTGGATAAGGGAATCCACGGCCGACTTACCGCCCGGGTTGAACCTGCCGACGCCCGGCCTACAATGGCCCGCTCGCCGACGTAGCTCAGTGGTAGAGCTAGGGATTCATAAGCCCTCGGTCGCTGGTTCGAATCCAGCCGTCGGCACTTGACTCAACCCCTTGTTTTATAGGGGTTTTTACGTGCGCCGGCCTAGATGCGCGGTCTGTCTTTTGACCCACTTTTGACCCGCTTTGCGCGTCGTTACGGGGGGTTGCGCTTCGGTGCTGACCCGTATATTGACCCGCTTTTTCGGGCTGGTCATAGGTGCCGGTGGCAAGGTGCCGG
>JAJDCV010000064.1 GCA_029260675.1 Phycisphaeraceae bacterium | reverse complement strand
CGGGCGGGTTAAGGTTCTTGATGTCAGCGAGAGGCGAATTGCTGCAGTGATACCCGCCAGTGAAGTAGGGGCGGTACTTGCCGTGGCTATGACTCCAGACGGGTCGCGCGTGGTCACGGCGGGTGATAGCGTGGTGTTCTGGTCTGCGGATACTGGCGAGCAACTGGATGTGATTGAGGAGCGCACGCATGGCCCGATCATGTCGATCAGGTTCACAGACGATGGCCGTGATCTAATTGGTCAGGGTCTGACAGGCTACTACAAATGGCGGTCCCGATGATTCGTGACACCCAACAGGATAGATGCAGGTGTTTGCCGTCCGGGTTCACGCTCATCGAGCTGTTGGTTGTGATTGCAATTATCGGGATCCTCGTAGGAATACTACTCCCCGCACTCTCCGGCGCCCGTGACAGTGCCCGAGCGGTACAGTGCAAGTCCAATCTGCGGCAGATCCAAACGGGTTGGGAGATGGTTATCCATGACCGAAAGGGTCGTATCCCGCTGACTTACAACGCCTCGTCTGATCAGTTAAACAACCCCACCTGGATACACGCTCTTAATAATGTCTACCCAGAGGCGCCCAGCCTGACTTTTGATGCCACCCCAACCTTCAACGCCTGCCCGACGATCCAAGCAGGCTACAGCAGGGTAGGGTATCACGGAGCCACTTGGGGATACGCGATAAACAGACTATGGGGAAATTCAATTAGCGAGCTGAACGAATACGAGCATTGGGATCAGATTCGACGGCCCTCTGATTATCCGTGGCTGGCCGACCCCGCTCTGTTCCCTATCGGGGCATCGCATTTGGCTATCTCGTATTTCCCATACATTAATATTCCCCACCCAACATGGGGCGTTGGACTGCACCACGCAGGCGAGACCGCTGCGAATGTCTCATTCGCCGATGGCTCGGCAAGGTCAGTGCCCGGTGATGAAATCATCGCGGGCGTCTCCCCGGATGGGACGGTGTTTAACTGGTTTGCTAATAATTAGTCACCGGTATTTCTGCCTCGGCACCGGCCAAGCATGAGCAACCCGAAAGACAACGCCAGGAAACTGGCCGGCTCCGGGACCGTGCCCGCCGCTTCACTCGGTGGCGTGCCGATGTTCCAGTTACCCAGGACCTCATTCAGGTCTTCGATCCCCACAAACCCGTCACCCGTGGGGTCCGCCAGGGGTTCGGCCGGGGGCACATTCTGGTTCCAGTTACCCAGGACCAGGTTGAGATCGTCGATCCCGACGAATCCGTCACCGCTGAGATCGCCGCGCAGGAGCACCTCAAGCCTCAACACGATGTGATAGTCCACGCCGAGATCCGGGACATCGATCGCAAAGGTGGTGATCTCGCTAAACCCGGGCCCAACGCTGCCGCCTTCCCACACCATCTCGTTCGACAGATGAGTGACATTGGGGTAGTTAGTTGAACCAATAAACGGCGCAGTTTTATCCGGCCAATCGAAGTCCAGGCCCGGCGCGGGGATCGGCGCCCCGGACGTGGTCTGCGCGGTCAGCGTGTACCGTATCCCCGGCCAAGGCGCGCCCGTATCATTCATTATCCAATGGTTAAGCAGATACTCCGTGGTCACACCGGTCCCCGAGTCGTTGGCAAGGAAAATGAAATCAACCTGGGGGTTAGTCCCGGTAATAGGCAGAGCCGTGAAAAGCTGGAAGAAATTAACCATCATTGGTTTTTCATCGTTATCGACAAACGACGTTGAAACCGGGATAGGCGGGGGAAGGGCAGGGGACGCAGGCCCCGTAACCGCAGTCAGCTCAGAGATCACGCCGGCATGTAGCGGACCGCTTAGGGCCATGCTGGGGAGAACGCACGATAGAAGCGCCACATAAGTTTTCATGTTTACCTCCGCTATAAAAAAATGTGAAAATATCAGAATTCTCGTGTGTCGCGCGCAAGATCCCACGCTCTAGCGCAGATGATACCGTAGACATGAGCCTTTTCGGGAACGGGGGAATCTAGCAAGTTTTCCGCCCAATGTAAAGGGTGGATGTGTGTGGTGCCGCCGCATCCAGGGGAACTGACGACCCATCTTAACACGAACGTCCATCCATAATGGACGTTCTTTTTATAACACAACACCTCGACCGCAATGGCCAGCCGCCTCTCCACATACAACGCTCTAGGTTTTCTAGCCTGGAGCACCAGGCACATTAATTGGCTTACACGGGGACGCCTTTACCGAGGCACTTCAGAACCTTCTTGCCTGCCCGCTTGTCCGTATAAGCAAGGCAAACGGATCATGCTCAGATTTTAAACGTCGCTTCCAGCCAGAATCGGTCCGTATCAACGAAGACATCATCGGCGTTGAACCTGGCGCACTTCTAGGATTGTGATCGTAAATTTAAGCAAGTCAAACGTAACATCGCGTTCAATTAATGCCGCATGCGTGATAGAGCAGCACAGAGCAGATAGGTATCGCGGGGCGCGTGAATGTGGTCGCTTTACGGCTTTATGACCTTGGTGACGAAAGGTGAGGTCATGCTGCGGACTAGTGCGCTGTAGTTGAGCTGGAACGTGAGTTCGGTCCCGACGGGCACGCGATCGCAACCCGAGTCTGTGATCAGGTGGTCACTGCTAGCCCCGAGGATCTCAAGCATGGGAGGTAGGTACAAGCCGCACGGATCCGTGTCCTGACGCCCAATCGCCAGGATTGTCTGCATGACGTAACCCCGATCTGAGGCAGGCGTCCCCTCGCCGAAGGCGGTTTGCGCGATCTCACCCCATGGCTGAGACGGCTTGCGCTTCGACTCGATCACTTCGGCGATGAGCGTAATGGCGTCCGTGAACAGTCCGTCGATCTGCTGGCGGTGCAGCGGGTCTCGTCCAAGCAGGATCGATTCCCCCAACCGTAGATCGTTGATACGCCCGGTGTCCGCGCCGCTGAGCGCCCATTGAAGATTGGCGGAGTTCCCGCCAGACACGATGTCCAGCGTTAGGCCGAAACTCGCCTCGATCTCGCCCGCAAGGGCGGATAGCTCAGCCATGTTCGTGGCGTCCGGTGACACCCCGCTGCGGCAGGCCAGGTTCGTGCCGATCCCTTTGAAAACGATATTCGGCAAGCGAAGCGTCTCACGCACCGTATCTTCGAGGTCGCCTCGCATGATGCCTTCACGGAGATCTCCAAGCTCGACCATCAGCACGATCCCGTGCGTCCGATTCGCTTCCCGTGCGGCGGACGAAAGTTTGCTGATAACGTCAACCTCGGTGTTGAAACTCACGTCGGCAAAAGTGACGACTCGTTCCACCTGGCTGAGCATCGGAGAGCGGATGAGTGTCATTGACGCCGGTACGCGTGCGCGATGCATCGCTTCGATGTTCTCGATACGTGAGTCGCCGAGGCCACGTACGCCTGCCCGGAGCAACGCGCCCGCAATCTCGGGTGAGCCGAGTGTTGCCTTCGTCACACCCGTTACGGAGATGCCTTGATTTGCCAGCCGCTCGACCAGCGTGCTCGCGTTGTGGTGGATCTTGTCGAGGTTGATCTCTAGTCGCGGCGTGGTCATCATGCGGCCACAGTCAACTTTATCTCGAGTTCCGGGAAGGCCGCAAGGACCATCTCCACGAGACGCTCGGGGGACCGGGCCAGCGAATCGGTGGCGGGGATACCTAGTTCGCGCTCATAGAGTGTGATAGCCATGTCGACCTCATCATCGGTCATGTTCTCATGGTTGATTGTGAGGCCAATGACCTTCGTGTCAGAGAAGGTCTGGATGAGGTTGATCTCGGCGGCCGGCAGCGGCATCGGCATCCCTTCGAAGTCGCAGCGATGGGTCCGTTCCGGTGCGTGCTGCAGCACCACTGCGTCCGGGCAACTGCCTCGGAGAATGAAGCTCGATGTCGAGTAGGCGGGGTGACTCAGTGCGCCTTGCCCCTCGATGATTATTACGTCGGGGCTCTCGCTCTCGAACGCGTCGACGATCGTGGCTTCCAACTCACCCGCACAGAACTGCGACGGGACGGCATCGAGCGCAACCCCGTAACGGGCACCCTGGATCAAGCCGGTCTGACCTGTGCCAACCATCACGGCCTTCAGGCCGCAATCGTTAAGGGCGCGAGTCAGGATGGTGGCCGTTGTGCGTTTGCCGATAGCACAGTCCGTGCCGAGCACGGCGATTCGTGGACAGGTGACGTCTTTGATGCGACCGCTGAACAACCGCAGATCCTTCTTGGCGCGGGGCTTTCGTACGTCGAGGATCTCGACGTTTTTCGCTGCACTGGCCGCCGCGAACACCGGGTCGTCACTCAAAAACTCATGGAGACCGTTCACGACGTTCATCCCGAGGTCAATCGCCTCAAGCACGAGGCCACGCTCATGTGACGACAACATACCGCTCGCCGGCGCCATCCCATAGATGAATTAATCGGGTATGCGTCCGACATTCCTTATTGCGGCGGCGAGGTTGGGGCAGACAGGGATGGCGTTAGGTTCTTCGCCGAGCACCACGCCGGAATCGAGCCCAGCCTTCTCGCTGTCGATCACCGCGAGGATCTTGTATTTCTCCGAGTAACGGACGAGACCGTTGGCAGTCTTTCCATCGATGGCGCCGAAGTTCGCCTCGCAATAGACAACCGCAGTTTCAACCGCTTCATGTTCACCGCTAGTTCGCGACCGCGCGGACTTTGCCGAAACGCTCGTGGCGGCATGGATACGATCGGCGGGCGGCGCAGGCAGAGCCGCTCCACATAGAAACGGGGACATAATCGCTCCTCGAGTTGGCTCAGAGGAGGCGACGGGATCGTGTTGGCCGGATTTGGCCAAATGTCAACGAGTGGTCCCCACTAAGGATGTGTACATCATTCTACCACATATCGACGTGGGCCGATATACTAACTGCGCAAGGCCCCGGAGGTGTAATCGGGATGTACCCATATGGGAAATATCGGATAGAATGACCCCCTTGCAGTGGAGCAGCCCGAACACTGTGTTTTTGGGCAACGCTGCAGCACACTTTCTTTTAAGGAATTGGACAATGGCAGAAGGCACCATCAAGCGGCTCACGGACAAAGGCTTTGGATTTATCAACACCGGGGGCGAAAAAGACCTGTTCTTTCACTCGTCAAGCCTCGAAGGCGTAAGCTACGACGACCTCCAAGAAGGACAGCGAGTGACCTTCACCGAAGGACGTGGAGAGAAAGGGCCATGTGCCGAAAACGTCAAGCCGGCCTGACCCCCTCCTGAAAACCTGACCCAGATTTTGTGAGAAAACCCGCCCGGCAGTAGGTCGGAAAGGATTCCTCGTAAAGACGCGACACCGTGCGGATATAGATCGTGGGCAAGCGGTGCGCTCGTAGGACTCCAAGTGGCGCCCCGCCCCCGAATAATCACATCGAAGAGGGTACAGAAGAGCGTATTGGCTTGGGGCGTACAGATATGAACGAACAAGCCCTCCGCAACCTGTTGGCTGGAAAGCCTTACAGAATATGGCGACGCAATAGTATCAGGCTGCCTATGGTCAGTATCGAGATAGCTCCAGGCTCGGGCACCGCGCTCGATGCTTCGGCTGATGGCGGTAAGCCCGCGTTCCAATTACCCAGCACGGCGTTGAGGTCATCAATCCCGACAAAACCATCGCCAGACGGGTCCGCCAGCGGATTAGCCGGGGGTACATTCTGATTCCAGTTACCTAAAACGATATTCAGATCATCGATGCCGACGAACCCGTCGCCGTTGAGGTCGCCAATAAGCAACCCATCAAGTTCCAATATGGGAGCCGCATAAACCCCATTCTCTTTCGTGGCGAAGTTGTGGACCCAGCCGTCATATGCCGCGTCATGTGTTTCGCGCAATACCAGCAGGGTAACAACATCGTTGGTATCAGCATTAAGAAAGCTTGTCAGCGATGCTCCTGATATCCCCACCGTCGTGCCCGGAATGCCAACCCCATCGAATGAGAACTGTCCTAACAAGGTGGCGTTTGGAAGCACGTCGCTGCCGCTTGCCGTATCATTTGCTGGCGCATTATCCCAAGTAAGCCCCGATTCCAACCAGAACTCGCCGACATCTGCGTCGTCCAGCCCGTAGACATTGAATGTTTGCAGCCCCGTCACCGGCACACCGCCTAGGCCGTTGGAGATGGTCAGATCGAAACTCGCCCCGTTGATAGGTGTGCTCACTGCGGAAAGATCGAACCGGAGGTAACCCTTACGATTAAATGACAATGTCGGCGAGAAAGGTGCGGCGTTCTTGACTTCGAGCGTATTCAACGAACCAAAGTTTGTGGCTGGATCGAAGGCACCGATAAAGCTGTCCGCTCCGTCACCTACAGCAGTACTAATCGTGATGCCATGCACGGACGGACAAACAGCCGCTGTTAAAATCAAACCCGTGGTCACATGACTAAAATAGTGTGAATGATCTTTCAATTCCGCCCACCTCATTTACCTGGAAAGTACCCCTCCTCGTTGAGATGTACGTCCCCCTAACGCTATCACTTTAAATCTAACCGGTGTGTCATGTCAATGTTTTTCCATTGTAGGTCGTTTAAACGATGGTTTAGATTCTTCACCACCCCCGAATAATCACATCGAAGAGCGTAATCGCTCAGGGCGTACAAAAACCAATGAACAAGCCCTCCGCAACCTGTTGGCTGGGAGGGCTTTATGAAAGCGGGTGAACGGATTCGAACCGTCGACATTCACGTTGGCAACGTGACGCTCTACCACTGAGCTACACCCGCATGGTACGGCGAGCGGCCAATCTTACCTTACCCGGCGGGGGGTTCAAGTCCGGTGCTTCAAATCAGGCGAAGTTGATCCACTACAGGGGCGGATCGGTGGGGGTCGCGGTGGTGTGCCGGCGAGGTGATTTGCAGGGGCAGGGGGGATGGGGTAGTTTCCCAGGCAGTCCGGGGATTGAACCCACAGGTGCGTGGTGTCGGCGGATTGGCCGTCGAAGCTGCGTGAAAAGGGAAGTGGGGTGCTCAAGGCAAGGCTTTTATCGGGCCTGAACCTTGAAACTCCCCCGCGGACGCGCCGCCGTAATGGGTGGCCCAACCGGACGATGGTTGGGCCTGCGTCTCGCCGAGTAAGCCACTGACGGGCCTGCAACGGGCCGGTTGGGAAGGCCGGCGTGACAAACAAACCCTAAGCCGGAAGACCTGCCTGAAAGGGTGCCGATGGTGTCCTCGCGAACGGGATGCTCGGGCAGCTTCCGCGTCGCCGTCACCCCCTCGTCGGCCCGCATTCGCCCAAGCAAACATCGTGAGGACGGACATTCTTTTTGTCAGTCGAGGGGTTGCCCTGCGCGAAACAGGGCGAGGAGAGCACGATGTATGCAAAGTCATGGACGATGATTGGATGGATGGGCGCGGCGGCTACGTGTGTCTCGGCGTTGTGTACGCCTGCACACGCCGCCCGGTACGCCGACGTGCCGGGCTACTACGAACCGGGAAGCAACCTGGACGTGGTGTTCGGCTCCGGACCAGTCGAGCCTTTCGACAACGCACAGGCGGCGCTGGGCGGTCCCGGCCAACAAGTTGCTTTATCACAAGGCACGCTGACCGAAATCGTCTCGCTGGGCGGCTGGACCGACGACCCGAACACCGGCACAAACAACCGCACCACCGGCCTGGTCGTCGGCTTCAGTGTCGAAGTGGTCAAC
>JAJDCV010000063.1 GCA_029260675.1 Phycisphaeraceae bacterium | reverse complement strand
TCGGCGAGGGGGGTTGGTGTGTTGGGGACGGGCGTGGGTATAATCGGGGGATGAAAAACTACAAAACCTATGCGTTGATGGTGTTGGCGGTGGTGCTGGGTACGGCGTCAGTCGGTTGGTGCCAGGACGCTGATGGGGGGGCTGGGGCTCAGGCGTCGATCCAGGATCAGATCGATGCGAAGGTCAAAGAGCTGGAGGCGCAGCTTGAAGCGTTAAAGGGGGTGCGTGATGCGGAGGAAGTGGCGGAGGCGGAGGCGAAGGCTGCGAAGGTCCGTCGTGAAGGATTGACGCGGAAGCAGAAGCGGGTTTGCGATGAGCTTGGGATCGATCGGGATCAGCTACTTGGGCTGATCGGTAAGCCGTTGTATGAATTCAACGAGGGCGAGGTGGATGTGTATCTGCGATACCTGTGCGCGTTTGAGTCGGAGCTGCCCCGGCGTGTGGCGCACCTGGCGCGGAAGAACATCGGGCAGCCGTATGAGATTTACCTGCTGGGTGAGATGCCTTTTGAGCATTACGACCCGCAGCCGATCTATTGTTTAGATCGCAGCGACTGCCTGGTGTTTACAGAGCACACGTACGCGATGGCGTTGACGGGGAATTGGGAAGACTTCATCCAGATGCTCCAGCGGATCCGTTATAAGGATGGGCGGATCGGTGTGGTGACGCGGAACCATTACACGGAGGCGGACTGGAACCCGAATAATGGTTGGCTGGTGCGTGATATCACGGCGGAGCTTGCGCGGAACAAGGCGGTGCGTTTTGAGCAGAAGGTGGATCGTGCGAAGTTTTTGCGGAACCGGTACAAGCTGGAGACGGACATCCCGGTGCAGGCGTATGAGCACGTGTTCATCCGGTTTGAGGACATCGACCTGGCCAAGGCGAGGCTGCGTGACGGTGATTTTGTGAATATTGTGCGTGGGACGCCTGCGAAGCGCGGGCGGGATCGGGGGCGGCAAGGGAATCGTGATCAGCGTGAGCAGGCCGGATCGATGCGGGACATCTATGGTGGCCGGGCCTGGGTCGGACACACGGGGCTGATTGTGTTGGGGGACGACGGGGAGGTGCATCTGATCCACTCGGCGAGCCCGGCGGTGCGCGAGGAGCCGATCGACGACTACATCGCGCGTTCGACGGAGAATATCGCCGAGCGCGACGCGGCGGGTAAGTCTCGGCTGTTGGGGTTCAAGTTTCTTCGGTTGCAGAAGGACCCGTTGGAGAACCTGCGCGAGATTGATGGGGAGGATGCGCCGCGGGTGGTGTTGCCGGGTGGGGAAGCGGCGTCGTTTGAGTGATGGGGGGGCGGTGTTATGACGGGTGTTAAGGAAGGAGCGCGACAAGTCGCGACGCTTCGTGGGGGTGGATAACGATGGTTCTGGGGTTGGGGTGTATTTAACGTCGGCGTAGGAGGGCGAATCCGAGACAGCCGAGGGTTGCGGCGGTTGTCGGTTCGGGGACCACGCTATTGATGGGGGGTGGGGTGCCGGCGTTCCAGTCTGATAGAACGGTGTTGAGGTCGTCGAGGCCGACGAAGCCGTCGCCGGACGGGTCTGCCAGAGGATCGGCGGGCGGGACGGTTTGATTCCAGTTGCCCAGGATGATGCCCATGTCGGCGATGCCGACGAAGCCGTCACTGTTGAGGTCGCCTTCGATGGGGAAGAAGGTTCCGGAGCCGAAGTTTGCGTTGAACTGGGCGCACCAGACGGAGATGGCGTTGTACGTGGCAAACGTATTGCCTGCGGGGAGGTCGAAGAACAGTGAGCCCTGGTTGCCGTCGTAGGATGTGCCGGTGAGGAGCGGGGATATTTCCAGGCCTGTTGTGAAGGCGGCTTGGCTGTCCTCTGTGCCGAGGTAGAAGTAGACCGCAGGGGCTCCGCCGTCGTAGGTGAAGTCGTCGACGCGGAAGGTGTTTGCGTCGGTGATGATGACGGAGCCGCTGACGTTGTGGGCGATTTCGCTCAAAGTCGCCTGCGCCCCGATGGTTGCTGCGTCTGCGGGTGAGGCCGCGCCGGCCGTGAAAACTAAAACGGAGATCGGTAGGGCTTGTCTGATGCACATACATCCCTCCCTCGGGCTGATTCATAAGTCTATCGGTCACCCATGATGTTAGTGGCAGGCAGGGTCGAATCCAAGGGAAACAGGGGTTTCGGCCAGATTTATTACTACGGTTGGATCCGGCCGGCGGCGAGGCGGCGTTGTTAGAGCGGTAGGGGGTGGTGTTGTGGCGGGGGTTAAGCGAGGATCGCGACAAGTCGCGGCGCTTCGTGGGGAGCGTTTATCGCAGGTTGGTTCGGCCGGGGACGGTTGCGACGAAGAACCGTGGGGCGCGGATTGCCGAACCGGTGGGGAAGTAGTATTCGGGTGGGCGTGAGGCTTCGTTGTCGAAGGAGTCGGCGTGACCGTCGAGGAAGACGCCGTTCATTTTTTCGTTGTGGCGGAATCCGGTGCGTTTGGAGGCCTCGACGAGTTGGCGGCTGCGGTCGACGCGGTGGGGGCTGCCGGAGCTGGCGCTGGTGGCGAGTGCGGGGCTGCGTGTCATGAAGTTGGCGCCGTGGGGGTTGCCCTTGATCTGGGTGTCGAAGTTAATGATTCCCTGGGGGGTGACGTAGCGTGAACCGTCCATGGCCCACATCTTGATGGACGGGGGGCCCATGGCGTCCAGTTTTGAGCCAAGGTTTTCCGAGATATTCAAGGCGGCGGAGACCGGCCAGGGCAGGTAGTACTCGCGGGATTGGCCGCTGTTGTGGAAGCCGATGGAGGAGGTGTAGCTGCTTACGGGCAGTGTGGTCGGGTCGATGCCGATGGGGGGGCCGACGTATTGGGCGTCGTAGAACAGGTCGTTGGCGGGGCACTTGAACTCTGTTTCGAAGATGGCACGGTAGCGGGCGACGGGGTCGTCGGGGAAGCCGATGGCGTTGCCGAGTGTGGGTGAGATCCAGTCCCAGCTCTGGACGGGTTCGTTTGCGCGCGTGAACTGGTAGGTGTGGCGTTGCCAGAGGTAGGCCCCGGAGGTGTTTGGGCCTGGGAGGTGGTTTCGTTCGTCGGTGACGTAGGCGGCGACGGCTTGGCCGAGGCTTCGTTCGTTACCGAGGCAGACGGCGGACTGTGAGGATTTTCTGGCGGCGCTCAGGGCGGGGAGGAGGATGCCGATCAGCAAGGCGATGATGGAGATGACGACGAGCAGTTCGATGAGTGTGAAGGCTTTGCGGGCGGTGGGGTTTGACTCTGCGCTGAGAGGTGTGGGGGAGTGGAGGGGGGTATGACCCGTCGCGGCGCTTCTTGGGTTGGGTGGTGGGTCAGGCGTGAACATGTGTGCTTCTTTGGGGAAGTAAGCGGTGTGAGAGGTGCTGATCCATATTTTACCTGCTTTAAGTATAGCCTTGGTTATTGGTTATCCCATGGAGAATTGTCGGGAATGAGGTGGATTTTATGGGCGTGGGGGGACGCGCGGATCTTCGATCCGTCGCTAAACGGCAAGCCCGGGTGGTGCGCGTAAGGGGGTGTTGTGTATTAGGCAGGAAACAAAAGGCCCCGCGTGTGGGCGGGGCCTTTGGGTGTGATTTGGTTTTGTATGTGGTCGGTTATGCGGCGGCAAGGGATTGGCGTTTGGAGCCGATGAGGCTCAGCAGGGCCTTGTGGGGGTCGGCGAACTTGGCGGTGCCTTCCTCCATGAGGGTCTGCTCGAGCGCGTCCTGATCGACCTTGGCGTCGATGTCGTCGAGGACTTCCTGAGGCGGCATCTGGTCGACCTGTCGGGTATATGACTTGCCCAGTAGCTGGACGGCGTCGTTGGTGGCGGGGGGGTTGGTCTGGATGTCGCTGCCGGCCAGCGCGGCGACGTACTTGTCGGCGGGGTCTTCGGGCTTCTTGGTGCCGGTGGACGCGAAGATGATTTCCTGCTGGAGCTTGAGGCCCTTGCCTGCCCAGAAGGCCTGGTTGTTCTGCCAGAGTCGTTTGACGTTGACGATCCCGACTTCACCTTGCGCAGCGTCGGAGAGGTTGGGGACGCGCTTGTCGGTGTAGACGTCGACGCGGGAGACGAAGATGCTGTAGACGCTCTTGAAACCGTCGAGGCCGTCCTTTCGGCGTTGAGCGCCGCGCCAGACGGCGTCGCGTGCTAATTCGTACTGTCGCTTGGAGAAGATGAGCGTGACGTTGAGCGTGATGCCGGCGGCGGCGAGCTCTTCAACGGCGTCCAGGCCCGCGGCGGTGGCGGGGACTTTGATCATGCGGTTGGTGTGGCCGGCGGCCCACTTCTTGCCCAGCTCGATGTAGCGCTGGACGCGCTGCTCGTGCGGCGGGCCGAGTTCAGAATCTTCCAGCAGCGGGTCGACTTCGAAGCTGACGTAGCCGTCGTTGCCGTGGGTCTGTTCCCAGACGGGCTGGAAGACGTCCTGTGCCTGCCTGACGAGGTGGTCGGTGGTGAGCCAGGCGACGTCTTCATCTGAGTAGCCTGCCTGGAAGAACTCGGCGAGCTTGGCGTCGAACCGGCCGGTGTTGATCAGGTCGGAGACGATGATGGGGTTGGAGGTTGCGCCCGAAGCGCCCAACTCGCGGTTCTTGATCGTCAGGTCGGGGTCGATCGAGTCCAGCCAGAGCTTGGTGCCCGAGTCGATCAGGGAGCGCAGTGGGGTTGTCATCATCGTTCCTTTCGTGAAGGCATGTTGCCTTAGCCGCGTGGTGCGGCGGGGGTGTCAGTGGTTCTGCCCTTCGTCTGTCTCAACTTCTACGTATGTGGGGGGCGAAGGGTTTTGGGCCTGGGTACTCATCTGGACGTAGCGTTCGGTTGCGTTTTCCAGCCAGGCCATGAGCTGGTCTTTGGTGAGGTATCCGGTGGTAATGCTGATCGGTCTGCCGTCGGTAGTCAATGTCAGGAAGGTGGGGATATTGATGACGCCGTACTTATCTGCGAGGTGCTGGTCGGGGAGTCCTTCGCTGGAGAGGTCGATCTGGACGGGGACAAAGCCGGCCTCGATCGATTCGGCGATCTTGGCGTCGGAGAAGACCCAGGCTTTCATTTGTGTGCAGGGCGGGCACCAGTCGGCGGTGAACGCGATGAGCAGGGGCTTGGCGTTTTCTTCGGCCTCGATGTTGGCCTGGTTGTATGAGTAGCGCCAGGCGACCTGGTCTTGTCCGCCGGTTCGACGGGCCTGGCTGACCAGCGCGATCCCGGAGGCCAGGATGGTGACCAGGACGATAAACCGCCAGGGCCAATGGTGTGAGTTGGCCCCTGGAGGGTTCTTGGCGTGTTTTGGGTGTTCGCCTTGCGGGTTCATAAGCGGCTTTGCCTTGCGCCCTACTGTAATAAGGATATCGACTGTTGTGTCCTATGGATTAACGGCCACGTGGGGCGGAATGTTCCATGTTTCGGGCGTTATCGG